>DASQPY010000561.1:0-2926 GCA_035643735.1 Actinoallomurus sp.
GGCCGCGCGTACCGCCGAGGTGCCCGTCGCGGTGCACCTCGACCACGCGACCTCCCCCGAGCTCGTACGCGAGGCGGTCGAGCTCGGCCTGGGTTCGGTGATGTACGACGCGTCGGCGCTGGAGTACGACCGCAACGTCGAGGTGACCGCGGAGGTGACCGCCTACTGCCACGACCACGGCATATGGGTGGAGGCCGAGCTGGGCGAGGTGGGCGGCGAGGACGGCGTGCACGCGCACGGCGCCCGCACCGATCCGGAGGACGCGGCGCGCTTCGTCGCCGCGACCGGCGTCGACGCCCTCGCGGTGGCGGTCGGCACCTCGCGCGCGATGACCGACCGTACGGCGGCGGTCGACCTGGACCTGATCTCCCGGCTGCGCGACAGGCTGCCGGTGCCGCTCGTGCTGCACGGATCATCCGGTGTGCCCGACGTCGACCTCACACGCGCCATCGCCGCCGGCATCTCCAAGGTCAATATCGCGACACACCTCAATCGGGTGTTCACCGACGCCGTCCGCGGATATCTGGCGAGCAACCCGAACATCGTGGATACCCGGAAATACCTCGCCCCCGGGCGCGACGCCGTGGCGCGCGAAGTCGCGCGGCTACTCGGCGCGGTACTCGCCCCCGCCTAACGGAACCCTTAGCCTCAGTGGCCTAGGATCGTCAAGACCCCGGAGGCCCACTGCGGTTGAACCGATCAGCCGAACCCCTTTGGGCGTGTTCGCGAGCTCCGGCAGGTCACGGGGGATGGGTGAAGGTCATTAACGGCGGCATCAGGGGCTGGGGAGCCCGATATGTCTGACAAGAAGGTAAATGGCGGCGGGCCCGAGGACGGCGACCCGCGGCGCGATCCGGGCGAAGCCGACGCGACGCCGCAAGGAAACGCGGACAAGGACGGCCCGGATCCTGCGGACGAAACAACGGCGGGCGAATTCACCCAAAGCAATTCCGCCCACGAATCCGATGAACCCTCGGGTGCCGAGAAGCCCCCGGCCCCCGAGGACGACGACGGCGCCGTTCGCGGCGGCGAGAACGCGGCCGCGAACCCCCCCGAACCCGGCGACACGGACGACACGGCCACCTCGGACGAGACGGCCGGTCCGGTGTCCAGGACCAACACGGAGCGGACGCACCCGGTCCCCGCCGACGCGACCCGGCCGCTGATCGTCCCGCCGAACGGCGACGAGCCCAAAGGCGAAGACGAGGAGAAGGCACCCGCCGCCGCGACGGCCGCACCCGTACGGCTCGCGACCGCCTCGTCCAAGGGCGCACCCGGCGGCAAGAAGCCGAAGAAGCAGCAGGACCGCCGCATCAAGTACGCGCGGCGCGCCGCATACGTGCTCGGTGTCCTCGTGCTGCTGCCCGTCATCGGCTTCGTCATCGTCTACCTGATGACGCCGGTCCCCAGCTCGACGCAGCCCACCGCCAAGGCGCAGCAGTCGGTGTTCTACTACAGCGACGGCAAGACCGTGATCGCGCGTTCGGGCAACTTCGACCGCCGCCCGGTCGACCTCAACGCCGTGCCCAAGCAGGTGCGCGACGCCGTCATCTCGGCGGAGAACCGCAGCTTCTACAGCGACTCGGGCGTGTCGATGAAGGGCTCGGCGCGCGCCGTGTGGGCGACGCTGACCGGCGGCTCGACCCAGGGCGGCTCGACCATCACCCAGCAGATGGTCCGCAACTACTACAGCGGTCTCAGCCAGGACCGTACGGCCAGCCGGAAGCTCAAAGAGATCATGATCGCGCTGAAGGTGTCGCGCGAGAAGAACAAGGACTGGATCCTCCAGCAGTACCTCAACACGATCTACTTCGGCCGCGACGCGTACGGCATCGAGTCCGCCGCGGAGGCGTACTACGGCAAGCACGTCGGCCAGCTGTCACCCGCCGAGGGCGCCTACCTCGCGGCGGCGATCCAGGTGCCGAGCTACGCCAGCGACCTGTCCGTGGCGGGCGCCCAGGGGTACATGCAGGCGCGATGGCAGTACGTCGTGAGCGGCATGGTCCAGATGGGCAGCATCAGCCAGCAGCAGGCGGCCACGATGAAGTTCCCCACCCCGATGAAACAGAAGCAGAAGTCGATCTTCGCGGGTGACAAGGGGTACATGGTCAGCCAGGCCAAGGCCGAGCTGCGCGCCATGGGATACACCGACAACCAGATCAACATGGGCGGCTTGAAGATCAAGACGACCTTCGACAAGGACCTCATGGCCGCCGCCCGGCAGGCGGTCCTGACCACCATCCCGGCCGGTACCCCGAAGAAGATCCTCACCGGGCTCGTCTCGATCAACCCGTCGAACGGCGAGATCAACGCCTTCTACGGCGGCAAGGACTACATCGACCGGCAGTTCAACGCCGCCTTCGACGCCAGGGTCCAAGCCGGTTCGGGCTTCAAGCCCTACGTCCTGGCCGCCGCGCTGACCGACGGCGAGAGTCTCAACACCTACGTCGACGGCAGCTCTCCGCAGACCTTCGCCGGGGTCGCGCTGCACAACGACCGCAACGAGAACTTCGGCATGGTCAACCTCGTCACCGCCACGCAGGACTCGATCAACACCGCGTACATCAACCTCGGCCAGAAGGTCGGGCTCGGCAATGTGGTGAAGGCCGCTGAGAAGGCCGGCATCCCGGACGCCCAGCTCGCTCCGCACAAGGGTGTGGCCACACTGCCGCTCGGTGTCGCGGACGTCAGCGTCGAGCAGCAGGCGGCCGGCTACGCGACGTTCGCGTCGGAGGGCACCTACCACGCCCCGCACGTCGTCAAATCGGTGACCGACCGGGGCGGCAAGGTCCGCAAGACCGTGGTGACCGGGAAACACGCGTTCACCCCGACGGTGTCGCGGGACGCGACGTATGCGATGCAGAAGGTCGTCGACGCCGGCACCGGCGTCAACGCGGGCCTGCCCGACCGCAACGCGGCCGGCAAG
>DASQPY010000562.1:0-2180 GCA_035643735.1 Actinoallomurus sp.
CTGTGGACCCGTGCCGCCGGGATGGGCGAGTACCGCGGGAAGCGGTCGGTGCTGTACGTGCGCCCGGCCGACGCGATCCGTGGCCGGGGCCGCCACCGCAGGCCGCGCCGCCCGATCTGGGCCGCGCTCGCCGACGCCTGGACGCTCATCAAGGAGGCGATGTGACCGCCCCGACGCCCAACGCCGAGCTGGCCTACCGGGTGCTCGATGCAATCGACGCCGACCCCGACTCTTGGGACCAGGGCACGTGGGCGTCCAGGGTTGGCTGCCGTACGTCCGCATGCTTCGCGGGCTGGGCCTGCCTGCTCTCCGGCGACAACCCGCAATTCCACATCGGTGAAGCCGATACCGAGCACTTCATGCGCGGCGAGGAGCGGCACTATGCCCCGGTCCGAGCTGCCCAACTCCTTGGCGTGCCGACGGAGATGGTGTTCGACCGCACCGGCTCCACCGACGGTCCGCTGCTCTTCAATGCCTGCAATACCCGGGAGGACCTCGGCCGTCTGGTCGGGGAGATCTTCGGCCCACGCCCTGAGGCTGCGTCGTGATGGCCCGGGTGAACCTGCCGCCCTACCGGCCCTGCTACCGGGTGATGCGGCAGAGCGAGAACACGGCGACCGTGGCCTGCCGCCACCGCTGGGAGCGCCGGGCGTGGTGGTGCGCGAAGTGGAAGGTCCGCAAGGAGAAGGAAGGCGTCCACTACGAGGTGTTCCCGGCGGTGACGTCGTGAGCACCCTCACCGTGCCGCTGCGGCAGCACCCGACCCCGGCCGCCCGCGAGATCGGGCTGCGCGTCATTAACAACGTCCTGCCCGCCTACGCCGCCGGGCTCCACACGGGCGACGCCGCCCACCTGGCCCACGAAGCCGAGCGCCTCGACAGCCTGCCCGCCTCGCCGGTCATCGGCGCCATGCGCGCCCTCGTCGACAGCGAGCGGGCGTGGCGCCGGCACCTCGCCCGGATGGGGGCGGGGCGATGAGCGACCAAACGATCGTCAGGCTCGGCGAGACGGTGACGAAGTTGCGCGAGGGTGCGGGCCTTTCACAAAAAGAGCTTGCCGCCGCGCTCGGCATGTCGCAGTCGCTGATCAGCCGACTGGAGAAGGGTGGTCAGGAGCCGGGTCTCTCGAAGCTGGTCGTGATCGCCGAGTTCTTCGGCCTGTCCGTCGCCAGGCTTTTGGACGGCGACACCAGCGACGCGATTCGACTGCCCGAGGTCACCGTCATGCGTTCGGTGGTCTGCGAAGACCACGGCATCGTCGGCGCCGGGATGACCGCTGAGACAGCCCGGCGGATCCAAGCCGAGCACCGCCGCGAGCACCTGGCGGTGACCGAGTGACCGCCGTGACTACGACGCTGGTGCGCACTGGCCGCTACAGCGTGGCGCCCGGCCCCGACTCCGACATCTGCGGCCACGCCGACGAGCCGGGCATCTACTCCCACGTCTGGCGCGACGGCCTGCACGTGATCTGGATGATCAGCGCCGGGCGCAACGGGCTGATCCTCGCCTCCGGCCGGGCGTGGACGCGGGGCAGGGCGAGGGTCAAGGCCAGCGCCGCAGCCCACCGGCCGGACGCGAAGGGGCGTGCGCGGTGAGCATCGACCTCGGCTCCTACAACGACGTCGCCTCGAGGATGCGGGAGTTCTTCGAGAAGCACCCCGACGGCCGCCTCCGCCCCGCCTCGCCGTGGCGGGTGGAGACCATCGGCGACAAGGCGTTCGTCGTCTTCGAGGCGGCCGCCTATCGCGCCGCCGACGACCCGAATCCCGGCATCGGCACCGCGTGGGAGCCGTTCCCTGGCCGGACACAGTTCACCCGCGACTCGGAGCTTATGAACGCGGAGACGAGCGCATGGGGCCGGGCGATCCTCGCGGTCGGCGCGGCCGACACCCGCAAGGGTGTGGCCTCGGCGGAAGAGGTGCGCAACCGGCATGCCGATCAGGACGTGCCCTACGAGCCGCCCGCTCAGGCCGCCCCGACTCCGGCCTCCGTGCGGACGGCAATCGCGAAGGTCGGGAAAGCAAGAGGGCTGGCGCCGGACAGGATCGCCGCCGACTTCGCGGAGTGGTCCAAGGGCGGCCACATCGGGGTGACCGAGGACGTCCGACTGCTCACCGAATACCTCAACCACATGCAGGAGGAAGAGCATGAACCGCGCTGAGCGGCTCCAGGAGCTGCTAC
>DASQPY010000563.1:0-10579 GCA_035643735.1 Actinoallomurus sp.
CTGGTACGCCGGCGTGTACGGCGACGCCTAGCGACCGCCACCCCGCCTCATTGGCGATCTTGATGACGCTTACAGTCGAAGATGTCCGCGCACGAGCTTTTACCATTCTGGGAGGCGCCGCATGTCCGAACAGAACCACCGGGTCGAGCATGACTCCATGGGAGACGTCCGTCTCCCGTCGTGGGCGAAGTGGCGGGCACAGACCCAGCGGGCGGTGGAGAACTTCCCCATCTCCGGGCAGCGGTTGGAGCGCGCACAGATCGCCGCCCTCGCCACCATCAAGGCCGTGGCGGCCCGGGTCAACGCCGAGCTCGGCGTGCTGGACAAGGACATGGCGGACGCGATCGAGCAGGCCGCGCTGGCCGTCGCGGGCGGTGAGTACGACGAGCACTTCCCGGTCGACGTGTTCCAGACCGGTTCGGGCACGTCGTCGAACATGAACGCCAACGAGGTCATCGCGACCCTCGCCCAGGAGCGGCTCGGCCGGCCGGTCCACCCGAACGACCACGTCAACGCCTCACAGTCCTCCAACGACGTGTTCCCCAGCTCGATCCACGCCGCCGCGACAGGCCTGGTCGTGGGCGAGCTGGTCCCCGCACTGCGACGCCTCGAGGGCGCACTGAACCGCAAGGCCGTGGAGTTCGCGCCCGTCGTCAAGTCGGGGCGCACCCACCTCATGGACGCCACGCCGGTCACGCTCGGCCAGGAGTTCGGCGGTTACGCCGCCCAGGTCAAGTACGGGGTGGAGCGGCTGAACTCCGCCCTGCCACGCCTCGCCGAGCTACCGCTCGGCGGTACCGCGGTGGGCACCGGCCTCAACGCGCCACCCGGCTTCGCCGGTCGCGTCATCGCCGAGCTCGCCCGCGCGACCGGCCTGCCGCTGAGGGAGGCGCGGAACCATTTCGAGGCCCAGGGCGCGCGCGACGCCCTCGTGGAGACCAGCGGGGCACTGCGCACCATCGCGGCCGGTCTCGTCAAGATCGCGAACGACTTCCGGCTGATGAACTCCGGACCGCGCGCGGGCCTGGGCGAGATCCGCCTGCCCGAGCTCCAGCCCGGCTCCTCGATCATGCCGGGCAAGGTCAATCCGGTCATCCCCGAGGCGGTGTGCCAGGTCGGCGCCCAGGTGATCGGCAACGACGCGGCCATCGCGTTCGGCGGCGCGGCGGGCAACTTCGAGCTCAATGTGATGATGCCGATGATGGCGCGCAACCTCCTGGAGTCGCTGCGGCTGCTGTCCAACGTCGCGCAGGTCTTCGCCGAGCGCTGCGTCGAGGGGATCGAGGCGAACGTCCACCGTCTCCAGGAGTACGCCGAGTCCTCCCCCTCCATCGTCACGCCGCTGACCCGCTACATCGGCTACGAGGAGGCCGCGGCCGTCGCCAAGCAGGCCCTCGCCGAACGCAAGACCATCCGTCAGGTCGTCCTCGAACGCGGATACGTCGACGGCGGGAAGCTGACCCTCGCCGAGCTCGACGCGGCGCTGGACCCCTTGGCCATGACCCATCCCGGCGATTCCTGAGCCCACGGCGGCAGGGAGAAGCCCAGGTGGCGGCAAAGAGCCGGTAAGAGACCGGCACGGATCCGCGCCGGTCCGGTGTCGGCCCGCGTCCGGCACGGAACGTGTCATGGCGTGGCGGCGGGTCGTGCCGGTGGGTGCGGCCCGCCGCAGTCACCCCACGAGGCGGCACAGGCGCCGCCGTCCGGCCGCGGCGAGCGGTCCCCGGCGGGGCGGCCCGCGCGGGGCGGTATCGACGCCCCGGCCGACGAAAGAGCGGCTGTGCATCGACATCTGGTTCGAATCGCCTCGCGCGGCATCGCCGGCCTGATCGGCTGCGCCGTCATCACCCTGGGACCGCAGGCGATGTCGGCCGGGCGCGGTCCCGTGGATCCGCGCGACCCGACGGTGACGGAGCGGAACAAGATGCTCGCCGTGGCCCTGATGAGCGCGTACGGCTGGTCGGACCGGCAGTGGAGATGCCTGGACCGCCTGTGGACGCGTGAGAGCAGCTGGAACCATCTCGCCCGCAACCGCTGGTCGGGCGCGTACGGGATCCCGCAGGCGCTGCCCGCTTCCAAGATGTCCAGCGCGGGCACCGACTGGCGTACGAGCGCGGCCACGCAGATCAGGTGGGGCCTGGCCTACATCGGCAGGAGGTACCACACGCCCTGTGCGGCCTGGGGCCACTCGGCGGCAACGGGCTGGTACTGACCTCGCTTCGGGCCGTCAGCCCGGCCGGTCAGCGCGAGTGGTACCGCGCCAGACGGTGCAGCGGCGAGCGGTGCTCGGCCGCCTTGTCATGCCGCGCCTGCACGATCCGTGACGCCGCCGTGCTCGGCGACGCCGCGCGGACCGGGGCCGCCATCGCGAGACCGACGGCGACCCCAAGACCGGCCACGATGGCAGCCATTTTGGTCAGAGCGAGACTACGAGTGGTGTTGCGGACCACGATCAACCTTCTCGTCGGCCGACGCGGGGGCGCGCGGCGGTCGGTCTGTCACGTGCGGCCCGGCGGGGTCCGGGCCGCCCCGTCAGTACCAGCCCGTGGACTGGGAATGCGACCAGGCGCCGCACGGG
The DNA here is from genome assembly GCA_035643735.1 of Actinoallomurus sp. Classification (GTDB taxonomy): domain Bacteria; phylum Actinomycetota; class Actinomycetes; order Streptosporangiales; family Streptosporangiaceae; genus Actinoallomurus. The sequence goes on from DASQPY010000563.1 coordinate 2,579, forward strand.
TTGCTGTAGCGGTCCTTGATGTAGCCGAAGCCCCACTTGATCTGCGTGGTGGCGTTGTTCTGCCAGTCGGGTCCTGCGCTGGCCATCTTCGACCCCGGCAGCGCCTGCGGGATCCCGTAAGCCCCGGACGGGTTCGCCGCGTGGACGTTCCAGCCGCTCTCGCGGTTCCACAGGTCGACCAGGCAGCCGAACTGCGAGCTCGGGCTCCACCCGTAGCCGGGCATCAGCGACTTGGCGATCCTCTGCGCCTCACCGGCCGGAACGGGGTTGCCCGCGGTGGCGACGCTGGGCTTCTTGGTCGGCGTCGGTGGCGGCGTGCCCTTGGCCATGAGCCTCGGGCGGGTCAGCTGGTCGCGCGCCGCGCGGGAGGCGACCTTCTTGAGCTGCTTCTTCCGCTTTTCCGCGGCGTCCTTGCGCTGCGCGTCGGTGAGCGGTGCGGGTGCCTGCACCTGAGGCTGCAGCGGAGGGCTGGCGACCGTCTTGTCACTGGAGGAACCACCACTGGTCACCGCCCAGGCAACGCCTCCGCCGCCGACCACGGCGACCGCCGCGGCGACCGCGGCGAACCGGATCAGCCTCTTGTTGGCGGCGTGCGGCTTGCGGCGAATGTCCTCGAAGTCGAGGGCCGGGGAGGGGTCGGCTCCGGCGGCCGGCGGCATGGCCGAGGTCGCGCCCATCCCGTACGGGTCCGCGTCGTAGGGGCCGGCACCGTACGGGCCCGCGTCATATGCCGGACCAGCCTCGGGGGCGGCGCCCATGTCGTAGGCGGCCGTGGAGTTGGCGTCCTGCGGGCCGGGGCCGGCGCCAGGACCGCCCACGTCGTAGGAGGCCGCGTCGCGCGCGGTCGTCTCGTACGTGTCGTAGGCACCCGTCGCCTGCCCGGCGGAGCCGTACGGGCCGCCAGGGGGCGCGGCGTTGGGCGTGCCCGCGACCTTGATGTCGTCGGTCGGCACCGGACCCGTGACGTGACCGGTCTCCCACGGTGCCCCGAGGGGCCCCGCGTCATCTTGTCGATCGTCTCGTCCGGGGGACCTGAATTGGTCTCCGTACAAGGCGGTCCTTCCGACGGTCGCACGCGCATGGACGCACGTACGAATGTCCTCACCCCGGAATCGGTGCAGCCACGACAGACGCGGCTGACTTGATTCCCTGGGTGGGGCAGGCCCTCCGGATTACGGCGTACGAGGGGGAGGTACGCCGGGACTGGGGGCTGTCCCACAGGAGTGCTTACGGCGCCCAACACTGCACGAAGGTGGGGGGTCCCCCGCAACCGGAATGACGTGACTGATCTCACGTCGAACCGCGTCACATCCGGAACAGAGGGCTAAATTCACCCCGGGAACAGGTGTTTCTAAGGTTGCGCGTTCACACTGTGACTTTGATCACATCGTTACCGGAACACGCTGCGCGACTCCGGTGTGTCACGAAAACCCCTCGGCTGCGGGGTGCGCCGAGGGGCTCCGACGGGCGTGTGTCAGACGCCGACGTCGCCGAGCGTGTCCGTGACGAGCGCGGCGATCGGCGAGCGTTCGGACCTGGTCAGCGTGACATGCGCGAACAGCGGATGGCCCTTGAGCTTCTCGACCACTGCGACCACGCCGTCGTGCCGTCCGACCCGCAGGTTGTCACGCTGTGCGATGTCGTGGGTGAGGACGACGCGCGACCCGGAGCCGATCCGGGACAGCACGGTGAGGAGCACGCCGCGTTCGAGCGACTGCGCCTCGTCGACGATCACGAAGGAGTCGTGCAGCGAGCGGCCGCGGATGTGGGTCAGCGGCAGCACCTCGAGCATCCCCCGGCTGAGGACCTCCTCTATGAGGTCCGGGGTCGTGAGTGCGGACAGCGTGTCGTAGACCGCCTGCCCCCACGGCGACATCTTCTCGTTCTCGGTGCCGGGCAGATAGCCGAGCTCCTGTCCGCCGACGGCGTACAGGGGGCGGAAGACCACGACCTTGCGGTACTGGCGGCGTTCGAGCACCGCATCGAGGCCGGCGCACAGGGCCAGCGCGGACTTGCCGGTGCCCGCGCGGCCGCCGAGAGAGACGATGCCGACGTCCTCGTCCGTCAGCAGGTCCAGGGCGATCCGCTGCTCGGCCGACCGGCCGTGGAGGCCGAAGATCTCACGGTCGCCGCGGACGAGGCGTACGGACTTGTCGGGCATGACCCGGCCGAGGGCGGACCCTCCGGAGGAGATCAGCCGCAGCCCGGTGTGGGTGAGCAGGTCCCGCGCCTCTTCCAGATCGAGCCGGCCGGAGTCGTAGAGCTCCTCCAGCCGCTCCGCGCCCACCTCGAGCTCGGCCATCCCGGTGTGCCCGGTCTCCACCACGGTCTCGGCGCGGTACTCCTCCGCGGTCAACCCCACCGACGCTGCCTTGACGCGCAGCGGCAGGTCCTTGGACACGAGAACGACGTCATGCCCTTCCTGGGACAGCGACCGGGCCACGGACAGGATCCGCGTGTCGTTGTCACCGAGCCGGAACCCGGCGGGGAGCACGGATGGGTCGCTGTGGTTGAGCTCGACCCGAACCGTTCCGCCCTGGTCGCCGATGGGCAGCGGCTCGTCGAGACGGCCGTGCGCGACCCGGAGGTCATCGAGCGTACGCAGAGCGTTCCGGGCGAAATAACCCAGCTCAGGGTGATGACGCTTGGCCTCGAGCTCGGTTATCACGACGATCGGGAGTACGACCTCGTGCTCGGCGAACCGGGTCAGCGCACCCGGGTCGGCCAGCAGGACACTGGTGTCGAGGACGTACGTGCGCCGGGTGGCGGCTGATCTGGCCACTCGTTCTCCTTCGGACGCCTGACCAGGCGGGCCGCCTGAGAAGGCGTCCTTTCCTCGGGGGGACCTGGTTCGACGCTACGGCCGACTGCCCACCCGGCAACAGAGGCATGCCAACAAGTAACCCGGACGTAACGGGTCGTTCGGCGGAGCCTCTCAGGTGGTTCAGAAGCCGTAGCGGCGATTTCTCGCGGCGTAGGCGCGAATCGCCCGCAGGAAGTCGACTTTGCGGAAGTCAGGCCAGAAGGCCTCGCAGAAGTAGTACTCCGAGTGGGCGCTCTGCCAGAGCATGAAGCCGGAAAGGCGTTGCTCTCCCGACGTGCGAATGACGAGATCCGGGTCGGGCTGGCCGCGAGTGTAGAGATGCTCGGCAATGTGCTCAACGTCGAGGACCTCGGCAAGCTCCTCGATGCTGGTGCCCCTGCTCGCGTGCTCGTGCAGGAGTGAGCGCACCGCATCAGCGATCTCACGTCTACCTCCATACCCAACCGCGACGTTCACAATCAGCCCAGGAGCGTCAGATGTGCTCTCTCCTGCGTGCTTCAGTACACGTGCGGTCTTATCGGGCAGCAGGTCCAGTGCCCCGACCGGCTTGACGCACCAACCCTGCTCGGCGAGGTCCTCCACGGTGTTCTCGATGATCGCCAGCAGAGGCTCCAGCTCGGCGGCGGGGCGCGTGAGATTGTCGGTGGACAGCAGCCACAGCGTGACGACCTCCACGCCCGTCTCCTGCGACCACTGGAGCAGCTCGGAGATCTTGTCGGCTCCGCGCTGGTGGCCTTTGTTGATGTCGGCGATCCCCATGGACCGCGCCCACCGGCGGTTGCCGTCGAGGATCACACCTATGTGGCGCGGGTTCGCGTCGGGACTCAGCCTCGTCTCAAGCCGTCGTTCGTACAGCTTGTAGACCAGGTCCCGCAAGCCCATGTGCCCGCACCCGCTTCCCTTTCGGCGCATTCCTGTCAGTAGTCGATTATCGCGCGCGACGATGGATGCGGGGTCCGTACGGGTGAACTCGCGGAGACGTGAGGGTGGTCGGCTCCTGTCCGCGACGCACCGCTGACCAGCGGTGTCAGACAGTGAGAATGCGCGGGCCCACCCGGATGAGCGGGTGGGCCGCGAAACCTCAGCGAATGGACTTGACGATCGCGTCGTCGAGACCGCGGAACGAGGTGAGGTACTCACGCCGCTCGGTCTTCATCCGCTCGACCATCGCGTTGTACTCGTCGAGCCGGCCCTGGCGTTCGTAGAGCCTCTTGGGCTGGAGGATCTCGATGTCGTCGATGCCGGGCAGAGAAGAGGCGATCTCGTAGCCGAAGTCGGGGTCCTGCTCCCACTCGATGGTGTCCTCGACGATGGCCTGCACGATCGCGGACGAGTGCGGGATCTTGACCTTCTTGCCGCGCTCGTCGCCGTCTCCGCCACCGACACGGCCGGTGTTGAGCACGAACACCTTCATCTCGTGCCCGTCGAGCAGGTCGAGCATGCGGTTGCCCATGTCGGCCATGTCACGCGGGAAGAACGGGTTGGTGCCGGGTACGCGGAGGAACTTGCCCTCCTCGTCCTTGCCGCCGGCGCTGGTGCCCGTGGTCTCACCCAGCATGAAGTACGCCGCGGCCTGCTCACGGTCCAGCCGTGCGACACCGGGGACGATGTTCTCGTTGCGGTTGAGAATGAGCAGGAACTCCGCGGGTTCGACCTGGTCGGCCGGCCACGGGTCGACGTACTTGAACGGCCAGGTGGTACGGCCGTTCTTGGTGTAGGAGGTGTCGAAGAAGTCGACCTTCCCGTTCTCGTCGACGGAGACGTTCTCCAGGTACGCGTCCGGCTTGGTGGTCGCACGGTAGATCGTCGGCTCGAACTCCGGGTCAAGCCCGAAGGTCTTGGCGAAGCAGCCGTTCTCGGTGCTGTATACCCGGCCCTCGGGCATCAGCGCGATGAAGTCGTCCTGCACCGGCTTGCTGCCGAGCTGAGTGGTGAAAGTCGTCGTGGTCTTGCCGGTCCCGGACAGGCCGACGATCAGCACGGTCTTGTTCTCGCCGCCCGCGGGAATGACCTTGCAGCCGGCGTGCAACGAAAGGCCGCCACGCTCATAAACGATGTTGTTCCACATTCGCAGGCCGCCTTTTTTGGACTCACCGAAGTAGTCCGAATTGAAGACGCGCGTGATGTTGGAATTGAGGTCCACCGCGATGAGGCGATCGTTGGGGTAGCCCTCCATCGGCAGGTTCGGCGTGTAGACGACCGTGGTGTCCGGCTCCCACGTGGCCGGGTCGTAGTCCTCGCCCACCGGATAGTAGAGCTGCTGCTGCATTCCGGCGATGTTGGCGTTCGACGCCTCGATGACCAGCCGTGCCCGGGTGCGGAACTCCGGGTCGTTGCCGATGTAGCCGTCGACGACGACCACGTGCTCGTGCGCGAGGTAGTCCTCCTGCACGTCGGCGACACGGTCGTACTCCGCCCGCGTGATGGTCTGCTTGGTCGTGTTGGTCGAGTCCTCGACGATGAACGTCGACTTGGAGCTCCGGCTGTCGACTCTCGCCTTCACCACGACGTTGGCGAACTCCGTGACCGACGAGTTGGGCATCTTCTCGGTGAGTTCACGTAGTCGCTCAGGACCGGGGTTCCACTCAACGGAACTGGCCTTCACTTCGTACGCCACGATCGCTCCTTCAAGCAGGGTCGCCCCTAGGCCGAATAACCAGGGGTTTTCCCGAGTCTACCCTTAAGAACGATTTATAACATGACCCGGGTAACATTAGCGAGCGCCCTTCCCGGCTATTGGTTTAGACCTTTGGATTAGACCTCTTCCGCCATTCCCCATTGTTCACCCGAGTTGCTCAGACCTGGGGCCCGGCGGCCCGTGCCCGCTCCACGTGCTGCAGCGCGTCGCGCAGCTCACCGAGCCAGTCGTCGGCGTTCTTGCCGACCAGGCGTACGCACCAGGCCAGAGCGTCGCTGCGGCTGCGCGCCACACCCGCCTCGACGAGCGTGTCGAGCACCCTGCGCTCCGACTGCCGCAGCCGTGTCATCACGGGGACCGACAACTGGGTGAACATCGTCGTCTCGCCACCACACTCGACACCCCACGAGACCTTGCGGCCGAACCGGTGCTCCGCCTCACGCGCGATCTCGATGCGCTGCTCCCGCGTGTCCTCGCGGAACCGCTGCACGTGTCCGGCGATCGCACCGGAGCGCTCCGCCGCCGACGCGTCCTCGGCGACCCCGGGCTCGGCCAGCGGGCCGATCACGCTGACCTCCTCGCGGTCGAGCACGACCTGGAGTGCTCCGTCGAACCAGGAGTCGGGCAAACGGCCGGTGAACCAGCCGCGCAGCTTTTCAAGGCCATCATTCGTAGTCATGTAATCATGATTACACACTACCTCCGCCGCGACCAGGCGCCGACCCGCGTTGACGACTCATATCTTTTGAGAGTTACTCTCATAAGATTTCAGACTTTCAAAAAGGAGCCCCATGTCATAACCTCCCTCGGACCACGGCGATGGATGCTCGACCACTTCTGGTGGGGCTCGATCTTCTTCATCAACATTCCGGTCTCGGCCGTCGCGCTGCTGCTCGGCCTCGTCCTGATCCCGGAGTCGCGCTCGGCGGTCGCGCCCCGGCCCGACTACACCGGGCTGCTCCTGTCCACCTTCGGGCTGACGGCGCTGGTGTACGGCGCGATCCAGGAGGAGGAGTACGGCTGGGCCGACGCGCGCGTCTGGGGCGTCATGGCCGCCGGTGCCATCATGGTGGCCGCGTTCGTGACCATCCGGCTCTTCCGCGAGCAGGGCTACGACGCCACGACGGTCGAACAGATCACCGAGGCGGCGGAGGTGTCTCCGAGCACGTTCTTCCGCTACTACCCCACAAAAGAGGACACGGTCCTCAGCGATGAGTACGACTCGCTGATCGTCGACACGTTGCGCGCGCAGCCGCCGGACTCCCTCCGGCAGCCGCCGCCCGCGAGACGCTCCACGCCATCGTCGGCGAGATGCTCGCCAACGACCGCGAACGCCTCCTCGATCGGAGCCGGCTGCTGCTGCGGGTGAGTGCGCTGAGGGCCCGGCAGTGGGATCAGCTGCGAGAGTCGCAGAACCTGATCCTTGAGGTCCTCGCCGAGCGGCTGGGACGCTCGACGACGGATCTGGAGCTCCGGTCGTTCGTGGCCGCGATCCTGGCGGTCTGGGAGACCGCCGTCATGGCGTGGGTGGAGGACGACGGCCGGGGCGACCTCCTGGAGATGCTCGACCGGGGCATGGCGTTCCTGGCCGCCGGCTTTCCGTTGTCAGACACCCACGGGGTGTCTGACAACGGCTAGGCCCCAGGGCCTGTCGAAGTCCCGCTGCCCTAGGGCGTGTCGGACGGGGACCTCGTGACACCCCCTAGGCGCCGCCGGCCTTCTGCGCGGCGAGCCGCGGGTTGACCCGGATCGCGCCCCAGAAGTTGGTCATGTAGACCGTCTGGATCTGCACGTCGGTGCCGGTGTGCGGCGCGACCACCATCTTGTTGTGGCCCAGGTAGATGGCGATGTGCGAGACACCGTTGAAGGTCGGGTCGTTCTTCCACGTCAGCAGGTCACCCGGCTGTGCCTGGCTGTACGGCAGCCGCCAGCCGGTGAAGGCCTGGATGTCGGCGGTGCGCGGCATCCTGATGCCCGCGCGGGCGAAGGCGTACTGCACGAGCCCGGAGCAGTCGTAGCCGCCCTCCCGGTCGGACTCACCGCCCCAGACGTACGGCATGCCGATCTTGGACTCGGCCGCGCGGATCGCCGTGCTGACCTCGGGCGCGGTCATGACCTTGCCGGTGGCCGAAGAGGGCACGCCGCCCGGCTTGGTGGTGCCGTCGTAGCGTGACTCCAGCGCCGCGGTCTTGGTGCCGACCGGCAGGATCTTGGCGAGCGACCTGCGCAGCTTCGTGACGTTGGTGTGCGAAGCGCTGACGAGCAGCGCGTTGCCGGACGGCATGCCGATGGCGTGCGCCGTGGTGTGCGAGACCACCGCGTCGACCTGGCCGATGCCCATCGTGGCGTACGCGCCGACGCGTACGGAGGTCTTGTGCTCCGTGCCGCCGATCTGGGTCCAGGACGCCAGCGGGATACCGCCGTCCTTGCCCATGGTGAACGAGATGGCGACGTCACCGCTGGAGATGTTGCGCCACAGCGCGTCGGACTTGGCGCTGGCCTCGGGGGTGTACGCGCGGAAGGTGGAGGGCTCCACGCC
>DASQPY010000564.1:0-8206 GCA_035643735.1 Actinoallomurus sp.
CACCTCCGCGTACTTCGCGCCGGTGACGATCCTGGGGCCGCCGCCGTCCTCGCCGCTCCACCACGCCGAGCCGTTCGGCCCGGTCGACACGATCGTGCTGGTCGACACCGAGGCCGAGCTGCTCGCCGCGATGAACGCCTCCAACGGCGCGCTCGTCGCGAGCATCTCCTGCGATGACGAGGCGACCGCGCGGCGCCTGGCGGGAGAGGTCCGCGCCTTCAAGGTCGGCCTGGGCGTGCCCCGCTCGCGCGGGGACCGGGACGAGTTGTTCGGCGGACTGGGCGCCTCGTGGCACGGCGCCTATGTGGGCGGCGAGCTCCTCGTACGCGCGGTCACCGAGGGGGCCGCGGACGAGCGGCCGCCCGGAAACTTCCTCACCTACACACTGCAGCCGAGCTGACGGGAGGCGTTCTGGCGGGGGCCGGCGGCCGGTCCCCGTCAGATCAGCCCGGCGTGCCGCCGCCACCAGCCGGGCTCACGGGAGCCCGACAGCCACTGGTCGGTCGAGCGCAGCACGGCGGTGAGCGCGTCGAGCGCGGCGGACGGCCCGCCGGAACGCCACCGGGTCTCGACGATGGTGTGCTGGCCGTGCCCGCCCTCGCACCGGCAGGCGACCGTGAGGGAAGCGGAGATCCGGCACTGCCCGGGGGAGTAGTCCGCGTTCTCCATCCGGATCGTGACCTCCAGCCAGTCATCGCCTGGACCCTCGTAGGTGTGGCAGTCATAGATGCAGTGCGCGGGAGGATGCCACATCCACTGGCCGGGCTGGGGCCGGTCAGTGGCCGCACCGGGGGAGGGCACCGGATGACGCGCGTGCCACTGGCTCGCCAGGGTCAGGAACCGCGCGCGGACCTCACTGCCGTGCCACTCCGCTCCGAAGATCTCGCCGAGGGGCATCGCGCGCGGCCATATCCACACCGCGAGATAGTGATCCTCGGGTGGGTTCCGCACGGTGCAATCATGCCGCGCGCACCGGTCACAGCGCACGCCTGCGCCCTCATCGATATCGCGAAATTTACGGCGACCGGTCCGAGGCCGCGTGGTCCCGGATCGGGATCGTCAGCCGGAGGCACGTCCCGCCTCCCGTGGGGCTTTTCAGCTCGAACACCCCGCCCAGGGCCTCCGCGCGATCCTTGAGCGCGGCCAGTGCCCTGCCCGGCCGGACGCGGGCGCCGCCGATCCCGTCGTCGCGGATCGAGAGCCGTATCGGCTCGCCCAGATCGAGGCCGACGTGGACGGCGGACGCGTGGGCGTGGGCCGCGGCGTTCGCCAGGGCCTCGGACACGGCGTGGTAGAGGGTCACCGCGACGTTCGGCGGCGGCCGCACGCCGGCGCGTACGTCCAGCTCGACCGGGACGGACGCGCGCCGGGCGAGGGCGCGCAGGGAGGACTCGATGCCGCCCATGGTGAGGAACGCCGGATAAAGTTCCCGCGCGATCTCCTGGAGACCGTCGATGATCTCCATTACGTCGCGTACCGCGGTGGAGACCTGTTCCCTGAGCCGCTCCTGATCGGCGGGTACGGCCGTCTCGACCAGGCGTAACGTCAGGCCGACCGCGACCAGACGTTGTTGTGTCCGCTCGTGCAGGGCACGTTCGATCCGTCCTCGGGTCGCGTCGGCGGCATCCACGAGACGGACACGGGAGGCCAGCAGCTCCGAACGCCGCCGGGAGCCGGTCAGCGCGACACCGAACAGGTCGGCGAACTCCCGCATGGTCCGTTCCGCACCGTCGGGCCACGGCGCCGGCCCTTCGGAGAGCACGACCGCCATCCCCCACAAACGGTCGTCCGCCACCACGGGGTGGCCGGTCATCCGCCCGATCCCGTGCGTACGGATCCACGCGCCGATGTCGCCGACCGCACCGGCGTCCCGTCTCAGGTGCGCGGGCCGGCCGGTCCTGCAGACGCTGTCGGCGACGGTGTCGTCCTCCACGGGCCAGCGGCCTTTTAGCGGCGGCATGATCCGAGGGGCCCGCTGGGCGCTCCAGTGGCCGACCACGGTGATCATGCCGTCCGGGTCGTACCGGGCGATCATGGCGTGTTCGGCACCCAGCGCCCGCCCCATCTCACCGGCGCCCGCATGGAAGACGTCGGCCGGTGAGGCGTCCCGCGCGACGAGGGTCGCGACGCGCCGCAGGCCCTCGCACTCACCGGAGACCCGGCGCGCCCTCTCCCGTCCGGGCCGCTCCCGGTCCGGGCGAAGAAGCCGGAGGCCGTGCACCGGGCCGGCGGGAGCGCGGCTCGTGAGACCGCGCGTCACGTATCCGGCGAGGAGGAAGATGAGAAAAAGGGTGGCCGAGGCGCCGGCGGCCATCCCGATCATGCGGCGTATGGCCGGCACCGCGTCCCTCTCGTGCGCCAGGGCCAGCCGGTGCTGAACGTCGGTGAAGCGGTCGAACTGGTGCCGGATCGCCTCGATGCGCCGTTTCCCGTCCGCCCACGTCACCGCACGCCCGGCGCGGGCCCGGTCGTGACGCGCCATGCGTACGAGAGGCTCCGCGTGCTCCCGCAGGTACGCCATGGCCGAGCCCACGATCTCCCGTGCCCGCCTGCCCTGCTGCGGGTTGTTCTCGGCGGCGAGCCGCTGCAGTGCCGTGGCCTGCACGAGAAAGGCCGCACGGGCGGCGTGCCAGGGACCGAGGAAGCCCGTGTCCCCGGTCGCGACGTATCTGAGCTGGTCCGTCTCCATGTCGGTCACCAGGCGCTCGAGCCGGTTCGCCGCGAGCAGCACCTCGGCCGAGTCGTGGCCGGCGGATCGCGCGCTCAGCGCGAAACTGGCGGCGCAGCCGGTCAGGACCGACAACAGGCATGCGACGAGGAGCAGATGATGGGCCGCGGCCCATCGCGTAAGCTCCCCGGTTCGCACGCGGCGCTCCCAAGCTCTCGCTCCCCGTCTGCCGGCCGACCGGCAGACGGGGGCGCGTGGTCGAGCAGGCGTCGCAGCCGCTGGGTGCCTTACCCCTGTTCAGGGGCGGTTACGATTCGTGCCCGCAAGATCTCTCTTGGCGGGCCTGGGTCACCGGGTGCCCGCGGAGGCGAGACCGGGCGGCGCCGAGGCGATCGCCTGACGGATCGCGTCGGCCAGCGCGAGCGCCGCCTCCTCGCTCAGCTCGACGGCCACCCGGGCGGACGGTCCCTGCGCCGGGTCGATGAAGTCGATGTTGACCGAGTGGTCCTGCTGCATGTGGACCGGGTGGTCGACGTACACCGTCGCCTCACTGAGGCTGATCCAGCCCTTCTTGGCCTTCCCGCTACCGTCGATCCGGATCTTGTGGGTCTGGTACGTGCACATGGGATGCCCCCCTTACGCGCTGAGGTTGCTGCCGAAGAAGTCGAAGATCTTGCCCCAGCCGTCCACGGCCGCCTCGGGCCGGTAGGACGGCCGGTCCACGGCGAAGAACGCGTGGCCGGCGCCGTCGTAGGTGTGGAACTCGTGCGCCTTGCCGAGCCGGTCCAGCTCGGCGGACAGCTTGGCGGTCTCCTCCGGGGCGGGGAAGCCGTCTTCGGCGCCGAACAGCCCCAGCAGCGGGCAGGACAGCTGCGGCGCCAGGCCCAGGATCGGCTTCATGCTGGCGGGCATTCCCGACGGCGGCTCGTTGACGACGAACGCGCCGTAGCAGTCCACCGCGGCGTCGATCTGGAGCGAGCACGCCGCCAGGAACGTCTGCCGGCCGCCGGAGCAGTGGCCGATGACGCCGATCCTGCCGTTGGCGCCGTCCAGGGAGTTCAGGTAGCGGGCCGCGCCGTCGACGTCGCCGACCAGCCGCTCGTCCGGCACACCGCCCGCGGCGCGTACGGTCGCGGCTGCGTCGTCGGGGTCGGCACCCGGTGCCTCGCGGGAGTACAGGTTCGGGCACAGCGCGGCATAGCCGTGGGCCGCGAACTTGCGCACCATCTCCTTGGTCGCCTCGTCGTAGCCGGGCATGTGGTGGATGACCACGACGCCGCCGCGAGGGCCGCCGTCCAGCGGCCGGGCGAGATACGCCTCGATCTCGTCGTTGTCGTGGCCCTTGATCGTGACGGTCTCGGCCCTGAGCGCGTCAGTCATGATTTCTCCTCAATGTGGACATAGCGGTTGCCTCGCAGGGCCGAGCCCAGCGCGGCGATCGCCGCCATCACGGCGGCGGCGGTGAAGACGAGTACCAGGCCGTGATGGAACGGCCCGGAGACGAGTTCGGGGAAGAACGCCTTTCCGGTGAGTGTCTGCCGGTTCTGCGGCGGAAGGGAGTTCAGCAACCCGTTCGAGCCTAGGAGATGGCCGATCGGGTTGTCGCCCAGGAACGCTGCGAACAGGGTGCTGACCGGCGGCAGCTGTGCCACATGCGTCGCGTCGGACGCCGGTACGGACTGCGCCTCCAGCCCGGCCGACAGGGTGTGCGGTAGCGAGGAGGCGAGCCCGGCGATCATCAAGGAGAAGAACACCCCGATGGACAGGGCCGTCCCGGAGTTCTGGAACGTCGACCGCATTCCCGACGCGACGCCGCGCGAACCGGACGGCACGCTGCTCATGATCGCGGATGTGTTCGGGGCGGAGAACATCCCCTGGCCGATGCCGCTGGCGAACAGCAGGGCGGCGAACAGCGGATAGGAGAAGTCCACCGGCAGGCTCAGCAGGCCGAGGAAGGTCACGCAGACGATCGCCAGGCCGCCGGTCGAGAACAGCCGCGCGCCGAACCGGTCCGACAGGTAGCCCGACACCGGGCCCGCCACCAGGAAGCCGAAGGTGAGCGGCAGCATGTAGATGCCCGCCCACAGCGGCGTGCGTTCGTAGGCATAGCCGTGCAGCGGCAGCCAGATGCCCTGTAGCCAGATGATCAGCATGAACTGCATGCCGCCCCGCGCGATGGCGGTCAGCAGGGCGGCCAGGTTGCCGGCCGCGAACGCTCTTATTCGGAACAGCCCGAGCCGCAGCATCGGCTCGGCCACCCGTGTCTCCACGATGCAGAAAGCGACCAGGAGCAGGACGCCGCCGCCGATGCCGCCGAGCACCCATGGGTTGGTCCAGCCGGTCGCGTGGCCGCGGTACGGCTGGATCCCGTACGTGATCGAGGCGAGGAGTGTGATCGTGCCGATGACGAAGGTCAGGTTGCCCAGCCAGTCGATCCGGGCCGAGCGCGGCGTGCTCACCTCGCGCAGGCTGCGGTAGGACCAGATGGTGCCGATGATGCCGATCGGGACGCTGACCCAGAACACCGCGCGCCAGTGCACCTCGGCGAGCAGGCCGCCCGCCAGCAGGCCCAGGAACTGCCCGGCGAGCGCGGTGATCTGGTTGATGCCCAGTGCCATCCCGCGCTGTTCGAGGGGGAACGCGTCGGTGAGGATGGCCGCCGAGTTGGCGGTCAGCATGGCGCCGCCGATCCCCTGGATGACGCGCCATCCGATCAGCCACAGAGCGCCGGAGCCGCCGCGGAACGGGTCGACCGAGAGTGCCAGCGACGCGATGCTGAAGATCATGAAGCCGAGGTTGTAGAGCCGGACGCGGCCGAACATGTCGCCCAGCCGGCCCAGCGCCACCACCAGCACGGCCGCGACCAGCAGGTAGCCCAGGATCATCCAGAGCAGGTAGCCGATGTTGGACGGGGAGAGGGGATCGAGCCCGATGCCCCGAAAGATCGCCGGCATCGAGATGATGACGATGGAGCCGTCGAGCGTGGCCATGAACACGCCGAGGGTGGTGTTGGACAGGGCAGTCCACTTGTAGCGGTCGTCGTGGGTCACAGGCTGTCCGCCAGGCGGTCGAGCAGGGGGATGATCTCGATCAGGCGGCGCTGCTCATCGGCGCTGAAGCCCTCGGCGAGCGCGTGGGTGACGCGGCGCGTGCTCGCCGACCGCCGGTCGAGCAGCAACCGGCGCCCGGCCTCGGTGGCCGACATCGACACCCGCCGTCCGTCCTCGGGGTCGGGCATCCGCGCCACGAGGCCGCGCTGTTCGAGCGCGGCCAGCGTGTTCCCCATCGCCTGCGGGCGCACGCGTTCGCCGCCGGCCAGGGCGCCCGGCGTCGCGGGTCCGTCCCGGTCGAGTCGCGACAGGACCGAGACCTCCGAGAGGGTCAGGTCCCCGGGCTCGTGCGCCTGCCGCAGCCGCCGTACGATCCGGGCGAGTGCCAGGCGGAGGTCGAATGCCGCACGTTCGAGGTCAGGCTCGTTCAACACCACATTTAGTAAACTAAGACTTATAAGCCTAGATGTACAAATCGGCCCGTTCGGTCACGAGGCGGTGCGTCGCTCCAGCTCCGACAGGCTTCGGATCAGGTCGCCGACCCGCGCGATGCCCATGCAGCGCCCGACCTCGTCGATCACAACGAGGTCGTCGTACACCCGTGCGGCGTCATCGCCCGCGGCCCGCAACGCCGCGATCGCGGGCACCGTGCGCGGCACCGGCCGCGGCGGGTCGGCCAGCCGGTTGGCCGGCTTGTGCGCGTGCAGGGCGTGCCCGTACGCTCCGGCGAACTTCAGCAGGAACCGCGTGCGGTCGACCGTGTACCTCGGCCGTTGCGCCTGGTCCACGAGCACCACGCTCGTGGTGTTCGGCTCGGCGTTGAACGCGGCGAAGACCGCTTCCGCCGTGGCGTTGTCGGGCATGACGGTCGCGGGCAGCATGAACTCGGTGACCCGGGGGCCGAGCCGGTCGGCCTCCCGCGGGCCGAGGTGGACGCTGACGGGCACCCCCGGCCGCCAGTCCGGCGGGGCGAGCAGCGGCCCCTGGGCCAGCCGTACGCCGAGCCCGCGCAACTTGGTGAGCTGGTCCTCGTCCACGATGCCGGGCGCGAGCACGTGGCCGCCGGTGCGCCGGCCCATGGAGACGAGCCCGTCCACCAGCGCCGAGCGCCGGGGGTCCGCCGACGCGCGCCGGCTGAGTTCGGGGTCGAGGGTCAGAACGGACGGCGCCAGTTCGGCGACGAAACGGCTCGGCAGGTCCTCGACCCGCTCGATGCCGATCAGGTAGCCGATGGCTCGCAGCCGTCCGAGCCGTCCGGCGGCCTCCGCGGGTGGCATGCCGCCGAACAGGCCGCTCACCGAGACGATCACGCTTCCAGGTCGGCGGCCCAGGCTGGTCAGCGTGTGGTGCAGGCGGTCCATGCTCCGGTCGTCGGTCAGCGTCTGCGCGCGGAGGAACACGTGGAGCGGAAGCAGAGTCTCACGCCGGCTGGTCGCGTGTGCGGCGAGGATCGCCCGGTCGACGTCGGACTCCAGTTCGGAGATGTGGCCCATGGGCGCGGGTGCGCTCACGGCCACGACGGTTCCGGTGTCGAGGTCGATGATCGGCTGGAAGGCGATCTGCGGTGACGGCGGGACGTTGCCGTGCCGCGCGAAGGTGTTCTCCGGACCGCGCGTGTATGCGGCGTAGTCGGTCACAAGCCGATTCTGCTGCCAGACCTGGGCGAATCCGTGCTGTTGGAGGACTGTTCACCGTCAATTCGGACGTTGGTCCTCCAACTGGTGCAGCAGCACCACTGTGCCGACTGGGCGGCCCCCTCACATCTGTCGCACACGGTCATGGCGTCGTCGCGGACAGGAACCGGGGGTCAGTACCAGCTGATGCTCAGGATCGAGACGAGGTAGGTCACACAGGCCACGGCGGCCAGTCCGGCCAGGACCCAGATCTCGGCGCCGCGCAGTGCCTGGACGATGAGTGCCGCCATGATCACGGCCACCAGCACGTCGCCGGTCGCCGCGGCGGCGCGCGTGTGGGGCCCGCCGCCCCGGCCACCCCCGCCGCCGTAGGTCTCGTGCGATCCGTGTGAGGTCTCGCCGCCGCGCGCGCCAAGGAGTATGGCGTAGCCGAGAAGAACGGCCAGGGTCACCAGGCCGATCTCGGTCTGACCGCGGAGCGCCACGGTCGCCGCGACCGCGACACCCGCGGCCACGGCGAGAACGGGCGCGATCCAGCGGTGCGCGCGCCGCCGTTCGGGTGCGATCCACATGCCAGAAGTCCTCCCACCAGGTCAGAGAAGTCAAACCGCCTCGCGGGGAAATCGAGGTCATCGGTCAGTACTGTCGCAAGGGCCCCGTCTGTAGGGAGCGGTGTCCAGATGGTGCCTCGCAAGGCGGACGGGCAGCAGGCACTAGGGTTCGGGAATGGCAAAGCCGAGGCCGGCGGCCGGGGGAGGACGCTGGGTCGAGGTCCCGCCGGAGCGTCTCCAGCGATGGTTCGACGGCTTCGCCGAACGCCACGGAGGGTGCTCCGCCGACGCGGGGCCGCAGGT
>DASQPY010000565.1:0-5045 GCA_035643735.1 Actinoallomurus sp.
GCTGACCTCATGGAGTCGTCCGAAGGGAGCACGGCATGGCCCGTAACGAGTTGCGTCCGATCGTGAAGCTGCGGTCCACGGCGGGGACCGGCTACATGTACGTGACGCGGAAGAACCGGCGCAACGATCCGGACCGGCTGCAGCTGCGCAAGTACGACCCGGTCGTGCGGCGGCATGTGCTGTTCCGCGAAGAGCGATGACGGGGCGATGAGATCGATGCCCGACCGCCGGCGTATCAAGCGCAACCCCATCGAAGGCATGACCTACGTCGACTACAAGGATGTCAACCTGCTCCGGCGGTTCATCTCCGACCGAGGCAAAATTCGTAGCCGCCGGGTCACGGGTGCGACCCCTCGCCGGCAGCGGATGCTCACTACGGCGATCAAGAACGCCCGTGAGATGGCGTTGCTGCCCTACCCGTCCAGGCCGAGCCGATGAGCGTTGCGGACACTCATGAGCGAGAGTACGAGGAGACGCGCGAGAAGCTTCGCAGCGTCGCCCCGTACCTTCGGCTGCCTACCTGGCTCTGAGGAGACGCACGAGAGACCTGACCTGGCGGTGTATCCCGCTGTTCGTGAGCTCGTCGGTCCGTTCTGATAGCCACTCGCCGGCATGTGCCGGTGGGTCGGTCACATCTCTTCCGCGTGCCGGATCGCGTCCAGGACGATGTGTGCCACGTGGTCGTCGACGAGCGAGTACTCGACCTCGCGAGCTTCGCGCCGGGCGGCGACAATCCGTGCCGACCGAAGCACGCGCAGATGCTGGGAAATAAGGGGCTGGCTGACGCCGAGCGCCGCCACAAGCTCATGGACGCGCCGGCCACCTGAGGCGAGTTCGCGCACGATTCCCAGCCGGACCGGTGATGCCAGGGAACGCAACAGCTCGCTGGCGTTGTCCAGGGCCCGTACAGGCCCACTATCCGGCGAAACCATTGTCACATGCGAAAATTAGCATATGACAATGGGAATCACCACCACTGGGGTGAAGATCGCTTAGATGCGGACCAGTCGGACGGGGCCTGCCGGGCGCGCTATGTGGTGAGCGAGGCGTGCTCAGTGGTCGTCCCAGTGGCCCTCGTGAGCTACATGGCGATGGCCGTCATGAAGGTAGTCGACATGCCCCTCGTGTGGCACGGCCACGTGCCCGCAGCCGGCGCCGTGCTCGTGTGCATGCCCCTCATGGACCGCATGCTCGGGCGTCTCGCACTCGTCCACGTGGTCCTGGTGCACTCGGTGGATGTGGCTGTCGTGGACGTAGTCGGTGTGATCGCCGTGGGGGAGGGCGACGTGGCCGCAAGCGTCGCCGTGGACGTGCGGGTGGTCGGTATGGATGCGGTGTTCGGTTGCCGTCGACATGTCAAGTCTCCTCATTGGGAATGACGCCCCACGTGGGCGGTCGCATGTTGGCCGTCCGTAGTCGCATGCCGGACAGCGGCCTGCTATGCGTAAGTTAGCATATGGCGATACATGCATGTCTAGTCGGAAGGACGACGAGACGAACTCTTATGCCCTGCTGGGGATCAAGCAGAGTGCCGGGACACCGGCTCCTGTCGGGGGCGCGCTTCACCCTTACGGCGGTCGGGTCCACTCTGTTCGCCGGACATCAGGGGAAGGCTGGGCGCGGGTCAGAGGCGTGCGCGTCTTCCAGGTTGGGTGATGCGTTGGAGTTCGAGTGTGGCCGGTATGGGGACGATCCCGGGGCCGCCTGCGGCGAGCCAGCCGGTCAGTTCGCTGATCGCCTGGTCGTCGTTGATGAATCCGAGCCAGATGGGTCTGGCGCCGCGCCGTCGGCCCGATGCCGAGGGGTGGACGACGATGACGTTGCCTTCTGCGCATGGTCCGAGGCAGCCGGAGACGAGGACGGGTACCGTGCGGCCGGTGCGGTCGCGGGTCCGCCGCAGGGTCGCGAGGTGGGCGTGGTGGTCGACGTCGGGATGACGGCCTGGTGTGCCGCAGCACACCACGATCCGGGCGGTGTCTCGTCGAGTGCTCACGTGCGCGGTGTCAGGCAGTGGATGGTCCCTTCACGGGTCGCGGCCAGGAGGCGGTCGCGGCCGTTCCAGGCCAGGGCGGTGACCTGGTCGCCCAGTTCCCATCGTCTGGCGGAGGTGCGGGGGCGGCCGGGTGCGCCGGCCGCGGCGTCCCAGAGCGCGACCGTGCCTTCGCTTCCGCCGGTGGCCAGGGTGGCCGAGCCGCCGGGCCGCCAGGCGAGGGCGGTCACCGTGTCGTGGGCGCGAAGCATGCGCGGGCTACTGCCCTGAGGGCCCTTGCCGGCGAAGTCCCAGACGGTGACCTCGGGGGCGCCGTCGGCGGCTAGCCAGCGCCCGGTGTCGTCGAAGGCGAGCCGGGACACCTTCGATGGGTAGCCGGACATGGTGAGCTCGCTGGCGTCGCGGGTGCGCCAGATGTGGATCGAGGCGTCCTGGTTGCCGGTACAGATCCAGCGGCCGTTCGGCGAGGCCGCGATGGTCAGGTGCGAGCCGACGTAGGTGTAGGCGGCGATGGGGTCGGGCCGGTGGCGTTCGTGGCACCGGACGCCGTTGTAAGCGGTGAGGGCGAGGCGGCGGCCGTCGCGGAGCCAGGCCAGGTCGGTGACGGTGCTGGTCGCGGGTTCGGTGCGCCATAGTTCGCGTCCGCCGGTGTCGAGGACGATGGCGGTGCGTCCGTCGGCGACCGCGACGCGTTCGGACGCCCAGCGGGCCCGTGCCGACCAGCGCATCGTCTCGTTGACGGTCGTGTGTCCGGCGGTGGCGGTCCACATCGCGTAGCCCAGCGGCCCGGTCAGGGCAAGGTGTTCGCCGTCGGGGGAGAACGCCAGGTCGAGTAGTCCGCCGGGCAGCGTGACGGTGCCGGCCGGTCGGCCGTCGGCGGCCTCCAGGATCCAGGCGGTCCCGCTCGCGCCGCCGACCGCGACCAGGTCGTCGGTGGTGGTGAGCGTGACGGGTGCGTCGTCGACTTCCTGCCGCCAGGCGGTGTCGGTGAGGGTTGTGGTGGTCATGCGGGTACTCCGGCGAGGCAGGCGGCGAAGCCGCGTTCGAGCTGCGTGCGGTCGAGGTTGCGGCCGATGAAGACCATGCGGTTGGTCCGTGGCTCACCGTCCCGCCAGGCCCGGCCGTTGTCGCCGTCGAAGAGCATGTGGACGCCCTGGAAGACGTACTGCCGGTCGGACCCGGCAAGGGCGAGGATGCCTTTGGAGCGGAAGATGTCGGTGCCTTTGGCCCCCAGGAGCTCGCCGAGCCAGTCGTTGAGCCGTTCGACGTCGATCTCACCGGGTAGTTCGATGCCGACGGAGGTGACGGTCTGGTCGTGCTGGTGGTCGGTGTCGGTCAGGAACCGCGGATCGTCCTGCAGTACGCGGGCGAGGTCGAACGCGCCGACGTCGAGGATTTGGCCGAGGTCGATTCCGGCGTGTGCGGTGGGGATGATCTCGGCGAGCGCGTTGACCGCGCGCAGCCGGTCGCGGACGGTGGTGACGTGGGCCTCGTCGACAAGGTCGGTCTTGTTGAGGACGATGCGGTCGGCGAAGGCGACCTGTTCCACGGCCTCGTTCTCCACCCCCTCCGGCTTGACCTCGTCCAGATGGGTCAGCACATGGGCGGCGTCCACGAGCGTGATGATCGCGTCCAGTCGTAGCTGCGATCCGATCTCCTCGTCCACGAAGAAGGTCTGTGCCACCGGGGCGGGGTCGGCCAGGCCGGTGGTCTCGATGATGATCCGGTCGAAGGAGTCGCGGCGCCGCATGAGGGCGCCGAGGATCCGGATGAGGTCACCGCGCACGGTGCAGCAGATGCATCCGTTGTTCATCTCGAAGATCTCTTCTTCGGAGTCCAGGACGAGGGCGTCGTCCACGCCGACCTCGCCGAACTCGTTCTCGATCACGGCGATGCGCCGGCCGTGCTCCTCGGTGAGGATCCGGTTCAACAGCGTGGTCTTCCCCGATCCGAGGAATCCGGTCAGCACGGTGACCGGTACCCGGGAGTCGTGATCAGGCATGCTCATCGCTCTCCTGTCGTCGTCGGTCCGGCCTTGGCGCCGGTAGATGTGGCGGTGCCGGGGTTCGCCCGCAGTCCTGTTCCGTAGCGGCGCCGGAACTGCTCGACCCGCCCGGCCGTGTCGACGATGCGCGTACGGCCGGTGTAGACGGGGTGGCTCGCCGAAGAGACGTCCACGTCGATGACCGGATAGGTCTTTCCGTCGGACCACTGGATGGTCTTGTCGCTGGTGGCCGTCGACCGGGTGAGGAACGCGAAGTCGGCCGAGCGGTCCCGGAACACGACGGGCCGGTACTCGGGGTGGATGCCAGGTTTCATGGTGTCCTTTCTCAATCGGGCGCTCTACGAGCGAGGCTTGCGGACGCCTGGTCACTCGCTCCGTGACGATCTCTCCGCCCGAACCGTGGTCCGCACGGCCGGTGACCTGGCAGCGGCCGGACATGTGCTCCCCGGGCAGCGACCCGCGAGTGACGAGCTTACTGGAAATGATTTTCGTTTGCGAGTGCTCGAGGATCGTAGATAATGAAAACCGATACCGATAAGCTCGGCATCGTCGCTGTCGTCGTCGGTGAGGAGGAACAGTGGCTCAACGGCCCTTCACCGTGGCCGTCTGCCAGGCGGCTCAGTGCTGCGCCGACGACCGTCGCCAGGACCTGATGCGGCGCCTCGCCTCGGTCGTCCGGCGAAGTCGTCACGGGGTCCTGGTCCGTACGTGATGCCTGCTGCACGCGCCCCGATGTCAGGCGGGTGCGGTGCACGACAGCGGTTGCTATCTGGTGGTGCAGCCCTGCGATGTCGGCCGACGGCCACGCGGCGCGGCGATCCCGGTGGGGCCGATCCTCACGGGCGACGACACCGACGCCGTCACCGGGTGGCTGGCAGACGGTGATCTGGATGCCGCCCGGCTAGACCCCCGGCTTCGGCCCGGCCGAGACGCCGCCTGACACTTGCCCCACTCCAACGGAAGGAGACCCCCCATGGCCGTGCCAAAACGGCGTACCTCCCGGGCGAACACGAGGTCCCGGCGTTCCCAGTGGAAGGCGAAGCGCCCCGA
>DASQPY010000566.1:0-7595 GCA_035643735.1 Actinoallomurus sp.
GCATGAACTTCGGGCGGATCTTCTTGTAGAGCTCGACCTGCGCCTTGGTCTCGGGCTCGGAGCCGGCGGAGGGACCGCGGTAGGTCTCGTCCGCGGTGTTGGCCGAGGACCCCTCGTTGTCATAGCCCCACTTGTAGGGGAAGTTCCGGTTCGGGTCGACGCCGTCGTTCGAGGTGATCTGGCCGTCGCCGTCGTTGTCGCGCAGATTCTTGCGCCAGAACCGGTTGCCGGGCGTGAAGGTGTAGTCATAGCCGTCGACGTTGACCACGGGGATGAACCACAGCTCGTCGGTGTCGACGAGCTTGGTGACGTCGCGGTTCTTGCCGTAGTTGTCCAGGTAGTAGTGCAGCAGCCGGCGTACGGTCTCCGGCGCGATCCACTCGCGGGCGTGCTGGGTGGCCTGGTAGATGACGGCCGGCCGGGAGCCGGACCGCAGCGAGTGCGCGTTCTTGGTGACCTTGATCGCGGTGATGGGCTTGCCCCGGCCGGTCGTGCCGATGTCGACGGCCTGGGCGATGCCGGCGTGAGAGGCGGCCGCGTTCAGCATCTCCTCGCGGAGGTTGCCGGGGCCGCTGTAGGGCCGGAAGACGTTGTCGCCCTTGGCGGCGAGAGGGGTGGCGCGCTCGGCGGCGGTCTTGCCGCCGACGACCTGCAACCGCAGATCCAGGCCCTGACCCTGCAGTCGGCGGGCCTGGCGGCCGCCCATGAGAAGCTCGACGTGGACCTTGTTCCCGGTGATCTTTCCGGTCTGGATGTCCTCGGCGTCGAGGCCCGCACTGTGCAGTTTCTGGGCCTGGGCGAGCGGGATGTCGCCGGCGTAGAGGTCGACGTGCTCACTGACCTTGGCGGGACGTGGGGGAGAAGCGTCGGCCGGCGCGGCGGCCAGCAGGCCGCCGATGAGGGCCATCGCGGCGAGGACGGAGGTGGACAGGCGCTTCATGGAGCCTCCGGAGTCTGGAGATCCCGTCGGGGTTCCGCAATGGTGGCTTAAGGTAAAGAGACCTTAAAGACGCCTGCCCGAAGTCGGCCGACCTGTTGTGGTCACGCCCGCCCGCCTGAGATGTGCGGCAGCGCCGCGGGACGCCCCACGCGGCCAGGCCCCGTACGCGGCCGGTGGCATGCCCTGTTCTGCACATACGCGTGGTTGTTGGCTGGAAAGCCGAGCGCATATGCCGTCCGGTCTGTAGCGTCACCCTCACAGCGGGTGCGGGGGGCTGTGCGGAGCGCTCGCTCGGGGAGGTGTCCTTGATGACGAAGCGTCAGCCTGCCACCGCGCGGTCCACCGCCGCGGGCTCACCCCGGCTGCTCGACGAATATCTGCTCGGGCTCGCCCCCATGGCCGTGATCCTCACCAACGACGTCGGCCACGTCACCCACTGGAACCACGCCGCCACCGGTATCTTCGGGTTAGCCCACGAAGACGCGATCGGCCGTCCACTGCGCACCCTGCTGCGCCTGCCGCAGGAGCACCGGGACGCCTTCGAGGCCGGCGGTTCCCGCATCCGGCACGTCTGGACGGGCGTCTTCCTCGTCACCCGCGCCGAGGACGGCCAGCTCCGCGAGGTCGCCTGGTGGGTCTATCCGCTGACCGGCCCCGATCGAGCCAGGGTGCTGGCGATCGCCGCCGACGCGCAGCGGCTGCGCGAGGGCGGTCCCGGTCTCGCCCTCGGCGAGGTCCTCGTCAAGGCTCCCTCCACCGTCCCCCTGACCAGCGAGAGCGGCGTGCGGGTGCTGCGCGTCGAGCCGACCGTCGTGCCCCCGTCCGGCACCGACGTGGACCTGCTCGGCCGCCGGCTGACCGAGATGCTGCCCGCCATGCCGCCCGGCGCGGCCGAGCCGATCGTCCGCCAGGTGCTCGGGCGCGGCTATCCCGCCGTCAACGTCAGCATTACCGCGCGGCTGCCGTGCGCGGCCTACCTCGGCGCCCCGGCCCCACCCGAGCAGCGGATCCGCGAAATCGAGGTGCCCCGCCGCGCTCCCGTGCACGTGCGCTCGGTCGACCGGTCGGCGGCCCAGGACCGGCTCGACTTCCTCAACGACGCGGGCACCCGCATCGTCGACACCCTCGACCCCGTGCAGACCGCGGCCGCGCTGTGCACCTCCCTCGTACCGAGGTTCGCCGACTTCGCCGACGTGCAGCTTCTGGAGTCGATCGTCTCCGACCAGGAGCTTCCGCCGCTGACGCCGGACGAGTCGCCCACGACCGTACGCGTGGCGCTGAGCCACGACGACGCGTACGGCCGCTGGGACGATCTCGTTCCGCGGGGAGAGACGGTGCGGCTGCCGGCGGCCACACCGTTCACCAAGAGCCTCATGACCGGGCGGAGCGTCAGCGTTCCCCGGGTCAGCGAGCGGTTCGCCCGGCAGATGTCGGCCCGTTTCGCCGACCGCGACTTCCGGCCACTTCTGCAGGGACGGGCGCTGCTCGTCTCGCCACTGATCGCGCGTGGCACGGCGCTGGGCAACCTCACGCTGCTGCGCCGTTCGGACCGGCCCGCGTTCGACGAGTTCGACGTCACGATGGTCGAGGAGCTGTGCCGCCGCGCGGCCGTGTGCGTGGACAACGGGCGGCTCTACCGGCGCGAGAGCCGCGCGGCCAGAGAGCTGCAGAAGACCATGCTGCCCGACGCGCCCCCCGTCGTCGCCGGCGCGCAGATCTGCTACCGCTACGTCCCGGCGAACGAGGCCGTACGCGTCGGCGGCGACTGGTTCGACGCGATTCCGCTCCCCGGCGGCCGGCTGGCGCTCGTCGTCGGCGACGTCATGGGCCACGGGCTGACCTCGGCCGCGATCATGGGCCAGTTCCGTACGGCGGTCCGCACCCTGGCGGCTCAGGACCTGCCTCCGGCGCATCTGCTGCGCCAGCTCGACGACCTTGCTCGCAGGCTCGGCGACGACTACATCGCCACCTGCATCTATGTCGTGTACGACCCGGTGGCGCGGCGCTGCGAGGTGGCCAACGCCGGGCACCTGCCGCCGGTCCTCGTCTCACCGTTCGGCGACAGCGAACTGCTGGAGGTGCCCTCCGGCGCGCCGATCGGCGTCGGCGGGGTCGCCTTCGAGACTGCGGTCTTCGAGGTGGAGGACGAGAGCCAGTTCGTGCTCTGCACCGACGGTCTCGTCGAGCGCCGCGGCCAGGCCATCGACGTGGGCCTCGCCGCGCTCCGCGAATACCTCAGCGGGCCGCCGCAGCCGCTCGAGAGCGTGTGCGAGACCCTCATCGACGGTTTCGGCCGGACCGGCCGCCGCGACGACGACATCGCCCTGCTCGCCGTGCGCTTCAAGGGCATCCCCAAGGACGACGTGTACACCTGGACCCTCGACGCGCTGCCGGCCAACGTCCGCGACGCGCGTGAGCTGGCCCGCGAGACACTGGCGACCTGGGGGCTGAGCGAGCTGTCGGAGACCGTCGAACTCCTGGTGAGCGAGCTGGTCACCAATGCCGTACGCCATGGCGCGGGCGACATCGGACTGCGGCTGATCCGGGCCGGCGCCCTGCTCTGCGAGGTCCGCGACGACGGGCACGAGCTCCCCATGCTGCGCAGCGCGGACGTCACCGCCGAGAACGGCCGCGGCCTCCAGCTCGTCACCGCCCTCGCCGAACGCTGGGGCACACAGCGCACACCGACGGGCAAGGTCGTCTGGTTCGAGCAGTCGCTCTAGTCGGTCACCCGCGAGCGCTCGTTGTAGGTGCCGGTGGGCTCCTGGCCGGACAGCTTCTGGATCTCCTGCATGATCTCGTCGACCAGGGCACGGCGGGCCCGCGCGGGTGGCATGTCGGCGAACGCCTTGTAGTCGATCGGCGCGCCGAACGTCACGCCCGGGCGGACGATGCGCGGCAGACGGGCGCCGACCGGCATGACCCGCTGGGTGTCTCTGACCGCGACCGGGACGACGTTCGCGTGGGCGTTCAGCGCGAGCCAGCCCACGCCCGTGTGCCCTCGGTAGAGCCGGCCGTCCTCCGACCGGGTGCCCTCGGGGTAGATCGCGAAGGCGTTTCCCTCATCGAGGGTCTTCAGCGCGATGTCGAGAGCGGCGACGGCGGCGCGCTGCTCCGTACGCGGCACCGGGATGTGGCCCATGGCGCTGAGGAACGCGCCGAGGACGCTGGCCAGGCCGCTGCCCTCGAAGTATTCGGCCTTGGCCAGGAACGTGACGCGGCGGGGGACGACGAGCGGGATCAGCACGCTGTCCACAAACGACAGGTGGTTGCTGGCGAGGATGACCGGACCTTCGGCCGGTACGTTCTCCAGACCCCTGACCACCGGCCGGAACACGATCCGCAGCAGCGGACGGACGACCCTGTACATGAACCAGTACAGCAACTGTGCCTCCCTGAACTCTCCGTAACTTTAGACCGTGAAGCTCGGGAGGTCGTCGTCGCTTTCGTCTAGAGGTCGTACTGGTACTGCCGCGTCTTACGTAGTGGACGGAATCCGAGTCGCTCGTTGACCGCGAGCATGTGCTCGTTGTCTTCGGCGTTGTCGGTCTCGATCTCCTGGACCGCCGGCCACTCGGCGCGCAGCCAGTCGAGCATCGCCGCCTTGACCCAGAGCCCGAGCCCGTTGCCGCGGTGCTCGGGCACCACGGCCGTGTCGAACTGGAGCGCCCGGCTGCTGTCACCGATCGGGATCACCAGCTCGGTGAAGCCGGCGATCGTGTCCCCGTGCAGTGCGGCGACGGTCAGCAGGGTGTCGCCGCGCTTCTCGACGACCTCGGCCATGTCGCGTACGCGATCGGTGTCCCATTTGGTCGTGCCGTAGTCCACGTCACCGGCGGGCATGTCGCCCATGGCGGACTTGGCGGTGGCGAAGGTCTCGGCGAGCTCATTGGGCACGACGCCGAGCCAGCGGCTCAGGCGGTAGCCCGGATGCTTGGCATGGACGATCTCCTCGACGTCGCCGGCATCGCGCACGCTGAGCAGGAGCAGGCTGAGGGAAAGGACGCAGGCGAAGCCCTTGGTCTCCAGGAACGCCACGCCGGGCGTGTCGGCGGAGGCCTCGACGACGAGGCTGCGGCGTTCTTCCTCACGCGCGGCCCGCGCGACGGTGTCGAGCAGCCGCGACCCGATGCCACGGCGCCGGTGGTCCGGATGGACGTCGATGCTGAACTGGCCGAGGTGGGCGCGGCCCGATCCGTCGAACAGCCGCAGACTCGCGACCCCGGTCACTTCGTCACCCGACGTGGCCACCCAGAGCAGATGGTGGCTGTCCAGACCTGCCGTCGTGAGGTCTCCGTGCACGTGGTCGAGCGTGGGCACCGGCTCGCCGGGAAGATCACGGGAGACCGACGCGGCGAGGACGTCGTGCCATGCCGCGACATCGCTATCCCTGATGTCATGCAGTTGCTGAACCCTGTCCAAGGAGGCTCCTCGAATGGTTGGCTCGCCTTCCTATGGACCGTACGCGCCACGGCAGTGACGCGTCTGTCATTCGAGGTAGCCGCCTGGGCGCGAAACAATGGTTTTGACCGATATGCACCAGAGTTCCGTCATATTGATCATGATTCACCCCGAACAGATCAACCGGGATCGAGCGCCTTCCGGAGCAATACCGCCTGCCGGCGATAGCCCATGCGTTCTTCGTAGAACGGGACCGACAGGGGGCTGCTCAGATTGGTGTCCGTCACCGCCATGACCGCTCCCCGGTGCCGCCCCCACTCCTCGGCCGCCTCCATGAGGGCTGTGCCCACACCCCGGCGCCGATAACCCTCCGTGACCGCGAGGAGGTTCACCGCGAGCCGGGTCCGGGACAGGTCTCGCTGGAGCTGCCGGTGCGCGTCCGGGGCGGGGCGCAGGATCGCGGCCTCGAGCATGCCGATGACGGTGCCGTCCTGCACGGCGACGAGCCAGCGGGTGTCATCGGTCCGTTCCTCGCCGATGGCCTGCTCGAACCATTCGGCGAGCCCGTCGGCGTCGGGTTCCTGGATCACGTCGGGGACGAGCGCGGCGTAGTAACGCCCGGCGTCCAGCCACGCCCGCGCGCAGCCGTCACCGTCGCCCGGCCGGACGTCTCTGATCACGAGTTCCATCGTGTGGTCTTCTCTTTTCTCGGCGGAGCCGGGCGCGCGACCCGTACGGCTCCGGGGACCGTGAGAGTACGGACTACGCCTCGATCATGGGCCGTCGGCTGGGTCGCCGCCGCTCTCGCCGTTGAGCCGTCTGTCCTGCCGGGCCGGGTCCGAGAGGACGTGGAGCAGGCCGATCAGCGTCGGGCCGTTGACGATCTCTCCTGCGGCGATCATGTCGTGGATACCGGCCAGCGGCACCCACGCGATCCGCTCCGCCTCGGTGATGTCGGTCGGCGGCCCGATGTGCTCGGCCGCGTCGGCGCGGTAGACGTGGTGGCGAGAGTCGACCGAGCCGCTCGAGGGCTGCGAGGTGACGATCGGCCGTAGCCGGCCCGGCCGCCAGCCGGTCTCCTCCTCCGTCTCACGTACGGCCGCCTCCTCGGGTGACTCGCCCTCCTCGATGCGGCCGCCCGGGATCTCCCAGCCCCACGTGTCGGTCACGTGCCGGTGCCGCCACATCAGCAGGACGCGGTCGCGGTCGTCCAGCACCACGACGGCCGCCACGGGCCGCGCCATCCGTACGACGTGCTGCTCGAACCGCCTGCCGTCGGGCAGCTCGACGTCGACCAGGTCGAGGCTGAGCCACGAACTCTCGTAGATGGCCCGTCGTCCGTGGACCGTCCATTCCATGCGGCGACTCCTCCGTTGGCGTGCCTCGACCGTACGGCCTCGGGCTTACGCCATCGTCCCTGCACATACACGACGAAGGTCGTCGACATATCTCCTTGGCCGCATGAGGCGTGCTTTCAGCCTCATCCGGCCAAGAGGCCGCAAACCTCTGCCGCCTCGACCGGGCGTCGGGTTTCCTTACCTGAAGTTTCCTTCCCGTAACCCTCTGGAGTCATGGTGGCGAGACGATTAGCGTGGTGGACCGGGGTGGCCTTATGCGGCGTCCTCGCCCTGTTCGCCGGCACATGGAGACTGTGGGCGCTGACCGTGCTCCTGTGGTCCCTGTACGAGCTGTGCTTCTGCCCGACCACCTGCGGCGTCGCGACCGGTGGGGGAGTGGCGTGCCGCAGACCCGCGCACGGCCGCCTGTTCGCCTGCACCGATGTTCCGGGCCACCAGCGGTCGAAGACGGACGCGCTGTGGCGGCCGACCGTACGTCACGAGCCCGCGGCCCGTCTCCGCGCCCCCCAGAGCGACGGCGCACAGGCGGCGCATCGCCGGGCGAGGCTGACGCCGTCCCGCGCGTCCATCGCACCGCGTCAGCGCTTCATGGCCTACGTCGCCGTGATCGGCCTCGTCGTCACCGTCGTCCAGACCGCCGTGGGCCTGGCCGAGCCGTAGTGAGGCGTACGCCGGAACAGCCTCACGTTCTCCGCTGTTCGGACGTCTACTCATCGAGGGGCCGTGCGGCCCTTGGATTTGGTCGAAGGAGACGGACCATGGCCAGGATCTACACCGTGATCGCCTCTCCCGTGGGCGGCTTGACCGCCGTCGCCGAGGACGGCCGGTTGAGCGGACTCTACTTCGAGGGCCACAAGCGTGGGCCCGGCCCGGAGGCCCTGGGGACGCGAAGCGAT
>DASQPY010000567.1:0-3556 GCA_035643735.1 Actinoallomurus sp.
TGGGGAATGCGCAGGTCGCAGCCCCGTCGATCGAGGGAAACAGGGCATGAAACGCTCCTTGGTGGTCGACGGGTACGGCATCCCGCTCGGCCGGGTACTCGCCGGGGCCAACCGGCATGATTCACCGCTGGTAGAGCGCACCAACGCCTGGCACAACGCCTTCAACCGGCTTGCCCGCTGCTACGAACGCCGCGAGAACGTCATCAACGCGCTCTTCGACCTCGCCGACGCCATCATCACCCTGCCCAGCCTGAGCCGCCGTGCCTGGACCACACACCGATGGGACAACCGCCCCACCCGCCGCCGATGAAGATCACCTACCCGTGCGACCTCTTACAACAACTCAAACGCGGAACTCGTGGCCGCGCTGGGCGCGCCCACGCCGACCCTGGTGATCATGCGCTTCCGCATCCTGCGTCGTATCACGCGGTGTCCCTGGACGATCGGGCGTATCGTCAGCGCCGCAGTCGCTCTGTTCAACCACAGGCATGGATTTGTTGATCCAAAGGTCTCATACAGCGCGACAGATACTTACTGAGAAATCTGCAAGCGGAATTAATCAAATAGCGCAATCAATCGTCACACGGTTCCAGCGCGCGCCGTCGTCGGCACTACGGTAAAGGTGCCCGCCGGGAGCCGCACCTGGAATCTTGAATGCGTTGTTTGTGGCCAACCAGACCACCCCGCCCGCGACCGGGTCGATCCGGGTGATGAGCTGCTTGGCCGGCAGCGGCAGGTGGCGGCGCTGCCACGGGCCCGCCGGGTCGCCGGCGACGAAGAGGTCATGGCCGGCCGCCGCCCAGATCCGCCCGTCCGCCCCCCACGCCACCGGGTGCGGTCGGCGCGAGCGCACCGGCACCATCGGCAACCGGTACGGACCAGCCCAGTCCCGCTGCCCGACGCGCCGGTAGACGTAGCTGCCCTCCCATTTCGGCCGCCGAGCCGAGTCCCTGCTAGACAGGGCCGACAACACCAGCAGGACACTGCCGTCCCGGCGCGCCACCGGGTCGAACCGGACTTCGGCCTTGGCGGGCAGCCCCGGCGGCGGCTGCAACGGCTCCGGCTCCCAACTGACGCCCGCATCCACGGTCCGATACAGCAGGTTCGCCCGGTTTCCTTCGGCCGCCACCAGCAGCCCGTCGGTCGCCGATTGAAAGTGCACGTCAACCACGTCAAAACCGTTTACGCCCACAAGGCGGTGCCAGGTGGCGCCACCGTCCCGGGTGCGTACCAGATCTGACCGCATCCCGGGCATCCCGCTCTGCCGGTGAACATACGTCTTCAGCCACATCTGCCGAGGTGTCAGGATATGTGCCCCCGTCGCATTGCGAACAATCTGTGCCAACGTCCAGGTGGTGCCGGCATCCTCGGTGCCGGCCAGGAAAGGGTCCGGCCCGACAAAGGGATCATCGGCGGCGTGGGGTTCCGACCGATAGCCGTTGATGTCGTCGCCCTGCGACACGGCCAGCGCGAATGCGGCCTGACGCTCGTCGAACGCGGCCAACCTGCCGTAGAACAAGCCCCGCCACGCCAACTGGGGACGCCAGGTCGCGCCGGCGTCCTCGGTGAACAGCACCCGGCACTGCCCCGCCTGCAGGTCGACGACATAGGCCCACCCGGTCGCCGGTGAGGCGAACGCGGTGTCACCGACCACAAATCCGGCCTCCGGAGGCCGTGCCTTCGCAGCGGCCACCTCCACCGGCGCGCTCGTCCCCGGGATCGGCTGCCAACCCGGCTCCGCCATCGGCCCGCCTCCTCTCCGGCCGCCGCGCCTGCCCCCGCCGTGCCGGCCGCCAACGTCTTGAGCCTGGTCATGCTAACGCCGTCCCTCTGGTCCATCGCCAAGCGGTTCAGAGTAGGCCGTGGCTACCGGGACCACAGCCCAGCGGATGCGCAGGGTCATAGACCCGGCGGTCGGGTAGCAGCGCGGTGAACTGGTCCCACAACGGGTCGGTAAGCCAAGATGGCAACGCGGGCACGCGTCCTCCATGATCACGAAGCGTCAGCAACTTCGTGATCGACAGGACCGCGCCTGCCCCCTTCTAACGACACCCCACCGCGACCGCACCGTGACCTATCCGCGCAGGCTCTAAGAGACCTCGACCCCGACGAGTTTGGTGAGGAAGCGGTCGACCTGTTCCTCCAGCGGCGGCCACGGCAGGTCCGGCTGGTTGACGCGCATCGACACGCTGCCGTGGACGGCCGCCCGCAGGTCGAGGGAGACCAGCGCGGCGTCGCCGGCCGGTGCGAGCCCGGCGTCCATGCAGCGCTGGACGGCGGCCGTGGTGCGTTCGGCCAGGTCCTGCTTGAACGTCATGGCGGTCCGCCGGTTGAGCGTGCTCTCGTGCATCACCTTGTAGAGCCCCGGATGCCGGTGGGCCCAACCGCCGAGCAGGAGCGTACGGGCGCGGAGCTTGGCGACCGGGTCGGCGGCGCCGGCCTCGGCCTCCGTGATGCCGCGGATGAGGTCGACGTGGCAGCGCTCCAGCGCGGTGAGTACGAGGGCGTCCCGGTCGGCGAAGTGGATGTAGACGGAGGTCGCGGCGATGCCGACCTCGCGGGCCACCGCGCGCAGGGACAGCGCCTGGTCGTCGGCGAGGTCGTCGAGCATCCGCAGCGCGGCGGACACGATGTCCTCCCGCAGGCGTTCGCCCTGGCCGCGCGGGTTGCGGCCCCGGGCCGGGGGAGTCGCGCAGCGGCTATCCGGCGGCGCTCGCGGCGCTGGAGCGGCTGACCGAGATCGAGCACGAGCACGACCTGCCCGGACCGACCGGGCAGCGCCACGAGGTGAACGCGAACGGCACGGGAAGCCCCATCCCCGCATCGGTGCGCGGAGCCGTGCACGGCCTCGACGGCCATCTCGGCAGCCACATGGACCTGCAGTCCCGGATGCGGGCCGGCATGGAACGGCTGAGCGTACGCGAGCGCGCGTTCGCGACGATCACCGTCGACGTCCTCTACCAGACGCTGGACGAGAGCCTCCGCGTGCACGTGACGCGCGCGCTCGGCACCGGCGCCACCCCCGAGGACGTACGGGCCGTCGTGCGGTTCAGCGCCCAGTTCGGCATGACGAAGGCGGCGCGGCCTCCGGGCGCTGGATGAGCTGCTGACCGGCGCCTACGCGGGGTCCGTCTACGCGTGACCTGGGGCGGCCACGGCCGCCCCAACACGCTCGTCACCAGAGTGGAGCATCCGGCTACGGTCCGTGTACGGTTTCGCCACGTGGAGAACCTGCGGATCGGGGTGGTCGAGGTCGAACACGACGAGCAGACCACCCATGACCATTTGAGCTGTTCGGTCTGTTCTTGGCAGTTGGGAGTGTCGCCCCGGGAGTACGCCGTGCGCATCGCCCACCGCCACGACGACTCCCACCAACCGGATCCGGCGCGCCGGCGGATGGTGGACGACCAGGACTAGGCGGATCCGGTGGCGCGTACGGCCAGTTCGACCAGGTCGTCGGCGGTCAGGCCCGGCCAGCCGTGCACCGCCGCCCGCCACGCGGTGGGCACGGCGGCGGCGCCGTGCCGGGCGTCGAGCAGCGCGCCGGCGATGGCGG
>DASQPY010000568.1:0-9530 GCA_035643735.1 Actinoallomurus sp.
CGGCCGGAGCCGCGGGCTCCGTGCGGGCGGGGGCGGTGTTCTCGGCGGGCGCTTCGGCCGGAGCCCCGGCGGGTGCGGCCACCGGCGCGGGCGATGGCGCGGCTCCGTCGGTGACCAGGACCGCGATCGGGGTGCCGATCGTCGCCGAACCCCCCTCGGCGACGAGAATCTCGCCGAGAACGCCGTCCTCGTACGCCTCGTACTCCATCAGGGCCTTGTCGGTCTCGATGTCGACGAGCGCGTCACCGACGGAGACCTTGTCACCGGGCTTCTTGTGCCACGAGCTGACGACGCCTTCCTCCATGGTGTCGGACAGGCGGGGCATGAGGATCTCGGACATGGCTGGACCTCCTAACGGCGGCCGGTGGCGCGGAGCGTGTCGCGCACGGCGGTGATGAGGGAATCGGCCGACGGCAGCGCGGCGAGTTCCAGGGGCTTGGAGTAGGGGAGCGGGACCTCGGCCATCGCCACCCGGCGTACCGGGGCGTCGAGCCAGTCGAACGCGCCCTCCTGGATCGTGGCCGCGATCTCGGCGCCGATCCCGTACGTGAGCCAGTCGTCCTCGGCGATCACGGCGCAGCCCGTACGGCGGACCGACTCGACCACGGTCTCCCGGTCGAGCGGCCGCAGGCTGCGCAGGTCGACGACCTCCGCGGAGATGCCGTCGGCGGCCAGCCGTTCGGCGACCTCGGCGGCGACGTGCGCCATCCGCGAGTAGGCGACGATCGTGATGTCGGTGCCCGTACGGGTGACGGCGGCGCGGCCGATCTCGGCGGGCGTCACCTCGTCCGGCACCTCGCCGCGGGTGTTGTAGAGGGCGAGGTTCTCCAGGAACAGCACCGGGTCGTCGTCGCGGATCGCGGCCTTGAGCATCGCCGACGCCTCGGCGGGCGTGCTGGGGGCGAGGACCTTGAGCCCGGGGATGAAGGAGTAGAACAGCTCGACGTTCTGGCTGTGCGTGGCACCGAGCTGCTGCCCGCCGCCACCGGGCGTGCGGATCACCATCGGCACGCTGCACTGCCCGCCGAACATCCCGTAGATCTTCGCCGCGTGGTTGACGATCTGGTCGAGCGCGAGCAGCGAGAAGTTGATCGTCATGATCTCGACGACCGGTCGCAGCCCGAGCATGGCCGCGCCGATGGCGGCGCCGACGAAGCCCTCCTCGGCGATCGGAGTGTCGCGGACCCGGCGCGGGCCGAACTCCTTGAGCAGCCCTTCGGTGATCTTGTACGACCCCTCGAAGACGCCGATCTCCTCGCCCATGAGGAAGACGTCCTCATCGCGCAGCATCTCGGCGCGGAGCGTGTCCCGAAGGGCCTGACGGTAGGTGATGGTGGCCATCGAGGCTCCTCAGAAGACCGGGTCGGCGGGCAGGCGGCGGGACTCGCCCGGCACCGGCGTCGCATAGGTGTAGTCGAACAGCGTGGACACGTCCGGATGCGGGCTCTCGTCGGCGAACGCCGCGGCGTCGTCGACCTCGGCCTTCACCTCGGCGTCCAGCTTGTCGCGCGCCTCGGCGTCAAGGAGGCCGCTCTCCTCCAGCTCCAGTGCGAGGCGGGCGAGCGGGTCGGCGGCCTTGAGCTCGTCCTTCTCCTCCGCGGTGCGGTACCGCGCCGGGTCCACGACCGAGTGACCGCGCAGCCGCGGGCTCGTCGTCTCCAGCAGGAACGGCTTGCTTTCGGCGCGCGCCCGCTCCACGGCGGCGTGCGCGGCGTCCCGTACGGCGGTGACGTCACTGCCGTCGACGTGCGCGCCTTCCATCCGGTACGCGGCGGCGCGCTTGTACAGCTGCGGCTCGGCCGAGGAGTGCTCGACGGTGGTGCCCATGCCCAGGCCGTTGTTGACGACCACGTAGACGATCGGGAGCTCCCACAGCGCGGCCATGTTCAGCGACTCGTGGAAGGCGCCGATGTTGGTGGTGCCATCGCCCATCTGGCACATGACGACCTCGTCGCCGCCGCGGTAGTTGATGGCCAGCGCGGCACCGGTGGCGAGCGGCAGCTGGCCGCCCACGATGCCGTAGCCGCCGAGGAGCCGCGAGTCGGTGTCGAACAGGTGCATCGACCCGCCCCAGCCCTTGGACACGCCGGTGCTCCGGCCGTACAGCTCGGCCATGACGCGGCGGGCGTCGATGCCGCGGCCGAGGGCGTAGCCGTGCTCGCGGTAGTTCGTGAAGAGGTAGTCGCGGGGCTCGAGCGCGGCCATCAGGCCGGTGACCGTGGCCTCTTCGCCCAGGTTGAGGTGGCAGTACCCGCCGATCTTGGCCTCCGTGTACGCCCGGGCGGCGCGTTCCTCGAACCGGCGGATCAGCAGCATCTGCCGGTAGTAGGCGACGAGCGTCTCGGGCTGCGGCTTGGACTTCCGCGGCCGGCGGGGGCGCGCCGGGCTCCTCGTGTCGGTGTCACCCATTCGAGGTGCTCCCTTTCGTACGCGGGGCGCCCGCGATGGGGTCTCCACACGGTGCGCCTCTGGAGGCTGATCAATGATCGATCATAGTTCAGCTGTTTGCGTCTTTGGAACGGCCATCTACGATTGACCAGCGTGAACGCTCTCAATGCCCCGGCCCTGGTGCGTACCGGCCTGGGAGACCAGATCCGGCAGCTCCTCATCGATGGCATCACATCCGGACGCCTACAGCCCGGTGAGCGTATCGTTGAGCGTCGCATCGCCACTGAGCTGGGGGTGAGTCAGGCGCCGGTCCGCGAGGCGCTCCGGCAGCTCGAGGCCCTGCGGCTGGTCGAAACGACCCCCAATCGCGGCGCACGTGTACGGGAGTTCACGGAGGCGGACTTCAAGGAGTTCTTCCCGGTACGCGCGGGTCTGGAGGAGACCGCCGCCAACCTGGCCATGCCGCGGCTGGCCGGCCGGGTCGCGTCGCTGGAGGTCCACATCGAACGCCTCGCCGCGGCCGCCGACGCCGACGTGATGCGGCACAGCATCGCCTTCCACCGCGAGATCGTCGAGGCGGCGGGCAACCGCCTGCTGCGGTCGGTCTGGGAGTCGCTCGGCATCGAGATCTGGACCACCCTGTCCGTCCGCCGCCACGACACCGAGCTGTGCGGCAAGACCGCCGAGCACATCGAGATCGCCACGGCCTTCCGCGATCGGGACCCCGCCGTCGGCCGCCTCCTGCACGACCACGTCATGAGCTACGCCCCCTGACCCCGGCGGCCCTAGGATCGGGGGCATGGGGCGCCCCAACGATGAGGTCGCCGAGCTCTTCCAGGAGTTCGCGGACCTGCTCTCGATCACCGGCGAGGCGGCGTACAAGGTGCGCGCCTACGAGAAGGCCGCTCGTGCCATCGGCGGCTACTCCGAAGACGTCTCCACGCTCGACCTCAAGGGGCTGCGTAAGATCCCCAACGTCGGTGAGGCGATCGCCAAGAAGATCCTGGACTACCAGGAGACCGGCACGATTCGGCAGCTCGAGGCCGTACGCGCCAAGATTCCCGCCGGTGTACGGGCGCTCACCGCGATTCCCACGCTCGGGCCGAAGAAGGCGCTGGTCCTGTACGAGGAGCTCGGCATCTCCTCCGTCGACGAGCTCGCCGAGGCCATCCCGGCGGGGCGGCTCGAAGGGCTCAAGGGGTTCGGCGCCAAGACCGAGGAGAACATCCTCCACGGCATCGAGCTCATGCGCAGGGCCGGCGACCGGGTGCTGGTCGACGTCGCGATGGGGGTGGCCGAGGAGATCATCGAGGCGCTGTCGCCGCTCGCCGGGCGGTGTGAGTACGCCGGATCGCTGCGGCGCTGCCGCGAGACCATCGGCGACGTCGACATCCTCGCCACCGCCGACGAGCCGGGCCCGCTCATGGCGGCGTTCGTCGCGCTCCCGCTGGTCTCCGAGGTGATCGCGCGGGGCGAGAAGAAGACCTCGATCCGTACCGTCAAGGGGCTCCAGGTCGACCTGAGGGTGGTCCCGGCCGAGTCCTGGGGCGCGGCCCTGCAGTACTTCACCGGCTCCAAGGCGCACAACATCCGTACCCGCGAGATCGCCGTGCGCGCCGGGCTCAAGCTTTCGGAGTACGGCCTGTTCGAGGTGGAGAGCGGAGACCTCGTCGTGTCGGCCACCGAGGAGGAGGTCTACGAGCGCCTCGGCCTGCCCTGGGTGGCGCCCACGCTGCGCGAGGACGGTGGCGAGGTGGACGCCGCCATCAAGGGTGATCTGCCGCGGCTCGTGCAGCTCGGAGACCTGCGCGGTGACCTGCACAGTCACACCGACCTGACCGACGGCATCGCCTCGCTGGAGGACATGGTCGCCGCAGCCGCGGCGCACGGCTGGGAGTACTTCGCCATCACCGACCACGCCCCGAACCTGTTCATGCAGCGCATGACGGACGAGAAGATGCTGGCCCAGCGCGAGGCCGTGCACGCGCTGGGGGAGCGCTACCCGGACCTGACCCTGCTGCACGGCACCGAGCTGAACATCGACCCGGACGGCGAGGTCGACTGGCCGCAGGAGTTCCTGTCCGGCTTCGACGTCTGCGTCGCGTCGGTGCACTCGCAGTTCACCCAGGACCGCGAGGCCATGACCGGCCGGATCGTACGCGCGGTGGAGAATCCCGGCGTGCACGTCCTCGGCCACCCGACCGCCCGCCTCATCGGCCGCCGCGCGCCCGTGGACGCGGACTGGGACGAGGTGTTCGCGGCCTGCGCCCGGCACCACACGGTCCTGGAGATCGACGCGTTCCCCGACCGGCTGGACCTGCCGGCCGACCTCATCCGCCGCGCGCTGCGGCACGGGGTGAAGTTCTCGATCGACAGTGACGCGCACGCCACCGGGCACTTCGCCAATCTGCGCTACGGCGTGGGCACGGCACAGCGCGGCTGGCTGACCCCCGACGACGTGGTCAACACGTGGCCGTTGAAGCGGCTGCTCGCCTACCTGAGAGCCGAGTAGGACCTACCGGTAGCGCACGATGGCCACGCGGCTCCAGTTGTTGCCGGCCTCCCCGTGGCCGATGACGCCGACGCCCCACAGCCGGGATGTCCCGGGTACGTTCGCGACGTTCTCGAAGACGAAGCTCGTCTTTCCGCCCAGCCCGGTGAACTCCGGAGGTGCGGGCGGCTTGGCGAACCGCCCGTCCGCCGTCCGCGTCCATGCCGATCGGTTGACCAGCATGATCCCGCCCTTGCCGTCGGGCGAGAGAAGCCGGCAGCACGTGCCGAGCCGCGGGGTGGGCGGCTGCCGCGTCCACCGCATGCCGTTCCAGTGCAGGAGGATCGCCGGCGGATCCGGCGGATCCTCCGAATCCATCTCGCCGTGGTTGAACGTCTGGTCTCCGAACGTCCACGCCTCGTCCGCCGACAGCGCCACCACGTCGGTGAGCTCGGCCGAGGGCTCCGGTACGGACATGCGAAAGTGGTAGACGGGGGTGGCCATCAGGCGCCAGGTGTGGCCGTTCCAGCGCATCGCCGCCGGCTGGGACAGCTGCCGTCCGCCGGGGGTTTCGCGGAGGCCGACCGCCCACATGTCATCCGCCGCCACGGCACTGATCGCACGGGCGACGGCCGGCATCGGCACCGTCCGCCAGCGGGTGCCGTCCCAGTGCAGGGACTCGCGGTGGTTACCGACGGTCCAGACGTCATCGGGCGCGAACACCTCGGCGTCCAGAACGATGTGCTTCTCGGGGAAGGGGACGTCGTGCCAGCGCGATCCGTCCCAGCGCCAGGCGTAGTGCGCGGGTGTCAGGGTGGTGCCGAACAGCCACGCGTTGTCCGGTCCCGACGCGGCGATGAACGAGAGCGCGACGCCGCGAGGGAGGGCCGGCAGGCGGTGTTCCTCCCAGCTGCGTCCGTCGAAGTGCAGGAGCAGCCGGCTGTGGCGCCCATTTCCTACGGCCCACGCGTCGGCCGGACCGGTGGCGACCACGTGTTCCAGCCGCTGGTCCGACGACCGGCCGATGTAGGCGTAGTTCCACCCCGGCCCGTCCGGCGGGGGCGTCGCGAGGGAGACAGGCGGCGGCGTGCGCGCGCCGGCGGTAGGACGAGCGCGCGTACGCGGGCCCGCGGGAGTACCCGCGTCCGTGCGCACGAAGATCGTCATCATCGCGGCGAGTCCGATCACGACGACCCAGCGCGTCACACGCATCACGCCGTCACGCTATCGAACGGCCGTCACCGGTCGGGCGTGCTGCCCGCCGGCCTCATCTCCTGGCTCCGTGAGTCGCCGGACACGCCCAGGGACCGGTCGGCGCCGGGAACCGGCGGCGGCCCGCGTCGCGTACGCCACCGGCGCGCGAGCCACCCGTGCTCGTCCGCCCGCCGTGGCTCGGCGACCGGCATCGCGCCACGCTCGCGCATCGCGAAGACCAGCCGCAGGGTCGCGATCCACACGAGCGCCGAGCCGAGCACGTGGGCGACGACGAGCGGCCCAGGAACGCCGGTGAAGTACTGGACGTAGCCGATGACACCCTGGGCCAGCTCGACCACGAGGAGCTCCAGCGCCCGCCGCTGCACCCGGCCGGGCGCGTTCGTCAGCCGCAGGCCCAGCAGCAGCGCGAAGGTCAGCCCGACCGTCGCCCAGACGATGTCGGCGTGCAGCTGCGCGACCTGTTCGATCTTGAATCCGAACCGCGGCGACTTCGCGTCCCCCGCGTGCGGCCCGGTGCCGGTCACCACGGTGCCCGCGATCAGCAGCGCGAACACCACGGCGACGAGCGCGCGAGCGAGCCAGACCAGTTCGCTCCGCACGAGCCTGCGGGCCCGTTCGTCACCCTCGCACGCGCGCACCCACAGCGCCGTGGCCGCGGCGAGCAGGGCGGGGGAGAGCAGGAAGTGCGCGGCGACCGCGGCGGGGTTCAGGTCGGTGAGCACGACGATGCCGCCGACGATCGCCTGCGCCACGACGCTGAGCGGCTGGATCGCGGCGAGACGCACGAGATCCCGCCGCCTGGGCCGCAGCCGTACGGCCGCCACGAAGACGGCGACGCCGACGGCCAGCACGAGGAAGGTCAGCAGCCGGTTCCCGAACTCGATCGCCATGTTGGCCGCCGCGTGCTCGGACGAGTGCGTCGGCACGAGACTGTCCCCGGTGCACCTGGGCCAGGTAGGACACCCGAGCCCCGACCCGCTCACGCGCACGGCGGCGCCCGTGGACATGATCAGGGCGTTGCCGGCCACCCCGGCGAGGGCGAGCCACCGCATCGACGCTGAGGTGGGACGCCACACGGCGTCGATGAGCCGCACCACGGGATTGTCGGATCGCACGCCCCTCATCGTATGAGTGCCCCGCACCGCCCCGGATCCGGGTACGCCGCACGGTGTGCCCGGGCTCCAGATCGATCAGGCTTCGGGGGCCTCGGGTGGGGACTGCTGGAAGCGGGTGGCGCCGACGCAGGCGGTGATGACCAGGCCGACGGCCATCCACTCGTGCCACTTGAGGATCTCACCGAGGAACACCAGCCCCACCAGGGCGCCCACGGCGGGCTCGATGCTCATCAGGATGCCGAACAGACGGGCCGGCATGCGCCGCAGGGCCTCCAGTTCCAGGGAGTACGGGATGACCGACGACAGGAGGCCGACTCCCACGGCGATGAGCAGCAGTTCCGGGTCGAGCAGCTTGGTGCCCGCCGTGCCGATGCCGATCGGCAGCATGACGACCGCGCCGACGATGCTGGCCACCGCCAGCCCGGACGAGCCGGAGAAACGCTGCCCGGTCGCGCCGCTCAGCAGGATGTAACCGGCCCAGCCGGCCGCCGCCAGCAGGCCGAACGCCACGCCCGCGAGCGTCACGTCGCCGTCGCCGCGTGCCAGCATCGCCACGCCGCCCAGGGCGAGCAGAGCCCACACCAGGTCCAGCCGGCGCCGCGAGGCGAGGATCGCGACCGAGAGCGGGCCGAGGAACTCGATCGTCACCGCGATGCCCAGCGGTAGCCGCGCCAGGGCCTGGTAGAAGCAGGCGTTCATCGCGGCGAGCGTCAGGCCGAACAGCGCGGCCACGCCGATGTTCCGCCAGGAGTGCAGGCGGCGCAGGTCGCGCAGGGTGGAGCGGTACACGACCCCGAGCACCACCGCGGAGGTCAGCAGCCGCATCATCACGATCGCGTCCGGCGAGGAACGGGCGAACAGGTTCTTCGCCAGGCCGGCGCCGACCTGGACCGAGACGATGCCCAGCAGGATCAGCGCGGGTGGCGGCACCGAACCGAGCGAGGGCCGCAGGGCAC
The DNA here is from genome assembly GCA_035643735.1 of Actinoallomurus sp. Classification (GTDB taxonomy): domain Bacteria; phylum Actinomycetota; class Actinomycetes; order Streptosporangiales; family Streptosporangiaceae; genus Actinoallomurus. The sequence continues at coordinate 8,166 of DASQPY010000568.1, forward strand.
CGGTCCGCGCCCGGAACCAGGCCGCCCGGCCGTACGACCCTTGGGCGTCAGCGAGCGCCATCCATCACTCCCAGCGGAACAGTCCTGTTGGTATTTCGATCTGACTTTCGGTCATTATCAACTACGCAGGTGGCAGGAGGTTTCGGGCGTGACTAGCGTGACTTCTGACCCGTCGAGAGGAGCCAGATGCCCGTTAACAAGATCACCCTGAGCGATGTCCTGGAGGAGTACGTCGCCCGGCGCAAGCGCATGGGCTTCTCCGAGCACACGGTCGTGAACGACCGCAGCAACGTCGGGGCCCTCGTACGCCACGTCGAGCGCCACAAGCCGATCCAGGTACGGCACGTCACCTCCGACCACGTGTTCGACCTCTTCTACGGAGAGAACGGCCTGCACAGCCACCCCGACCGCAACGGCGCGCTGCGCAAGCCGATCAACGAGGCTACCCACAACGCCTACCGCAAGAAGATCGGCCAGTTCAACGCATTTTGTGCCAAGCGGTGGCTGGACGCGGGCTGGCTGGCTGGACAACGTCCCCACCGAGGTTGAGATCGACCTGGCAACGGGCTGGATTACCGTCAGCATCTTCAAGACCAAGCGGACGCGGCGAATCCCGATCACGGCCGAGTTCGACGCTGAGCTGCGGTTGTGGCTGGAGTACTACGAGGCGGAGATCGGTTCCGCTTTCCTGCGTTAAGCGGCTTCCGTGGAATTCGCCGTAAGCCAAGCCTCGACATCCGCCCGGCGGTAGCGGCCGCAGGCCCCTACCTTGACGTAGCTCGGTCCGATCTTCCTGTACCGCCATTCGGCCAACATCCTGGTCCTCGGATGACCCCGTGGCGCAGGTCACCCATGTCGCACGCCGCGCTCTCACGGGTCTCTCACCTGGGATTCTGTATACAGAAGCATAAGCGCGTCCCATTTTGTATACGTAGATACAAGCCGTACCTAAACCAACGGGGGATGAGTGCAATGTTCACGATCAATCAGGATCGCATGATCTGGAAGGCCGCGCTGCACGGGTTCAGGATCCTGAGGAGCCAGGGAATGCTCAACGATGCCCCGGTCGGTACTGCTCGTCTGGAACACGGCGAGCGGGAGGCGCTCCCTCATCCCGCCGACCCTGATGCCAGACGCGGAGGTCGCCGTGGTCGATCGGGTGAGCCTCATCTCCTCCCGGTGGAACCTCGGCGAGCGGCTCTGCCCTGAGCTGGGTGTCTAACACCCGGTAGGAACCCCACAAGCGGACCCTCGGGGAGTTCCCCCATTTCCCTGATTCCCCACTTTCCGGGGGTCCTACCGCCGCTCCGGTGGCCGGCCATGGCCCTGTTGCCAGCCGCCGGAGCGGCCCCACAGCGGCCCCAG
>DASQPY010000569.1:0-6295 GCA_035643735.1 Actinoallomurus sp.
GCTGGAGGAGGGCCGGGCACGGCTGGAACTCGGCCGGCTACGGGCGCGTTCGGGTGACCCGGCGGGGGCGCGCGAGTCGCTGCGCGCCGCGCACCGGGTGTTCTTCCGCGCCAAGGCGGCGCCATGGGTTGCGGCGGTCGCGGCCGAACTCGACCAGCTCGACGTAGGCGTCCCGGCGATCGCCGGAGAGACGGACCCGCTACGGACGCTGGCCGGGGTCGAACGCCGGGTGGCGGTCCTGGTCGCCGAGGGCGCCACCAACCGAGAGATCGCGGCACGGCTGTTCGTGAGCGTGAAGACGGTGGAGGCCGCCCTGACCCGGACGTACCGAAAGCTGGGCGTACGCTCCCGCGTCGACGTGGCCCGCCTGGCCGCCTTTCACCGCCCGGACGACCACCCCGCCTAGCACTCCGGTGATGGCCCGACCTTCAAGGAGCCCGGCGGGCCGTTCAGAGAGCTCCGCGCAGATCATAATGTGAGCCGCGGCGCGTGTGTCAGTGGTCGGGGTCGTCCGGCTGTCGTTCTTGTCGGTCTGTTCGGCGACGTTGGAACTGAGGCCGACGACCGTGCTCTTTCCCCAGGTTGTGCCAGCGGCACAGTGGCTGTCCGTTGTCCAGGTCGGTACGGCCGCCGTCGGCCCATGCCCTTTTGTGGTCGATGTCGGCCCATGCCGGTGGGCGGTCACAGCCTTCCGCCGCGCACCCGGCGTACACGGCGAGGTAGACGTCGCGCTGGGCTGGGGTGAACAGGCGCCGGGTACGCCCCCAGTTCAGCGGCTGTCCGGTCTTCGTGAACTGATCGGTGACGCGGCCATCGGCTCCGACGTGGATCGTGTCGATGATCGCGTGATGACGGCGGATCATCTCCCGGATCTGCGTGGCCGAAAGGACACTGCCGTACTCGGTACGCCCAGGAGGAGCCTGCGTGGCCGGAACACCGGGGTCGACCGTGGCCGGAGTCGCGATCAGATGAACCCGCACCGGAGCCCCGCCCCGCTCGCGGTACCCATGGCGTCCCGCGGCCTTCAACGCGACCTCACACGCCGCTACCAGGCCCTTCAACCGCCGGTATCCCGGCCGGTTCTCCCACCGTGGTCCGCCGGGAACCGGACGGGGAGCAAACGCATCGATCGCCTTTTCCACAATGGCGAAATCGGCCGCGCCGACATCACCACGCAACACCCCGACGCCGCCCATCGTCTGGCCGAGGTCCAGGAACGACTGACGCTCGGACTGACGCCGCCGACGCTCGGCACTCTCACCGTCCAAGGTCAACGCGACCCGAGCGGCGACCTTGCGCAACTGGCCCGGCGTCACCTCACCGGCGGCCTGCAACAGGATGGGCTGCGCCGCCTCCGCGATCCTTTCCGGGCTCCAGCCGGTCACGTCAGGGCTGTCGGGGGGCATCGTCTCGGCGGCCTTGTCGACGCCTTCGGCAATGGTGGCCACATCACCGAACTCGATTTCGCCTGACGCGAAAGCGTCACGTGTATCGCCCAGCAGGTGCAGACGAGTCGCCGACAGTGCGAGCTGCTTCGCCTCCCACGGACGAAGGCGGCACCGGTGTCCCAGCCACGCCGACAGCGACGACGCGTCGTCCGCGGCGGGGCCACTTAAGGCCTCGAACCGCGCCAGCCGCCGCACCGCCTCCAGCTGCAACTCGCCGACGGCTCGCAGGATCCCCGCGCACTCCTCACCAAGTCCGGCCGCGCCGTGTGCGTCGATGTCACAGGCGGCCAGCTCGACCAACCCGGCCCGGATCAATCCCAGGGCCGAGGTCGAAGAAGCCACGCCGTCCGAACTCACGTTCGGAACCTTACTCAAGGTGACCGACAGATCGCATTCCATGAATGCGATGGCCTGCTCCGCCGGGCATCCGCGCAAGCTGTCGTCCCCCGGAACTCTGACCACATCGGAGGATCGATTCGCGGGCTAGGGATATCCCTACGGCTCCGCAGGGTGTCTTCACCGGCCCGTCCTGCTTGCGGACACTCCTGACCAGGAGGCGGCGAACGCATCACGCTCACCGCGAAAAGGAAGGAGGTCTCACCACCAGAACGCGCGCCACGTACTCCCGGATCGCGACCGGGAGCGTGCACCGCGTTCCGGCTCGCCGCCGCAGCGCCCGCTCCAGTGGACCACCCCCGCCAAGGCCCTACGGAGCAGGCGACCCCTGCCAGGCCCCGCCCCGCGGACCGTTCCGTGCGGAACGGTCACGAGCTCATGTCCGCTCGCCTGTCCGCGACCGCGGGCGCATCGCTCCATGGCGAAAGGAATCCTCCGCCCATGTTCAGACCACGCATCGCGACGGTGTCGGCTACCGCCACACTCGCCGTCGCGGCCGCGCTGCTGGCAGCCCCAGCTGCCAGTGCCTCACCCGCCACCCCCGCCAAGCCGCCCGCGCCTGCCAGGAGCCAGGCGGCGGGCCACTCTGCGTTCACGCAGGACGACTTCACCACCAACCCGTCGGCGAGCACACGCAAGAAGGCGATCGCCGACGCGCGCAAGGCCCTGTCCGCGCACAAGAGCACCGCCCACGTACGGTCGGGCAACACGTTCACCGCGCGCTCGGTCGTCGTCGCCAAGGACGGCTCCGCCGACGTGCGCTTCGACCGGACGTTCCACGGCCTGCCCGTCTACGGCGGTGACCTGGTCGTCCACCTCAAGCCGGGCGGTTCCTACCGTGCGGTCAACACGGCCACGCCCGCCGCCGCGGTCTCGACCTCCCCCAAGGTCGCCGCATCGGCCGCCGCCGGCACGTCACGCGCGCAACTGCACGGGACGGTCGCCTCCGTCGGCAAGCCGCACCTCGCGGTCTGGGCCACCGGCCGGTCCTCCCAGCTCGTGTGGGAGACGGTCGTCCACGGCGTGCGCGCCGACCGTACGCCGAGCGTCCTGCACGTCCTCGTGGACGCGACCAAGGGCAAGGTCGTCACGCAGCGCGACGAGATCGAGACGCTGCTCTCGCCGGCCCAGCAGAAGGCCACCGAGGCCAACACCGCGCCCGCGCCCGCGGCCGCGCCACTCGTCGGCGGCACGGGCAACTCGATCTACAGCGGCAGCGTGCCGATCGACCTGACCCAGTCCGGCAGCACGTACTCGATGAAGGACCCCTCGCACGGCAACGGGTTCACCACGAACCTGAACCACTCCACGAGCGGGACCGGCACGACCTTCAGCAACACCACGGGGACGTTCGGCAACGGCACCAACAGCGACCCGGCCTCGGCCGGCGTCGACGCGCACTACGGCGCCGCGGAGACGTTCGACTACTACAAGAACACGCACGCACGTAACGGCATCTTCGGCAACGGCGCGGGCGTGCCGTCGCGGACGCACTACGGCAACAACTACGTCAACGCCTTCTGGGACGGATCCCAGATGACGTACGGCGACGGCTCGGGCAACTCCAAGCCGCTGGTCGAGATCGACGTGGCCGGGCACGAGATGAGCCACGGCGTCAGCGGCGCTCTCACCGGCTGGGAGGAGAACGGCGAGACCGGTGGCATGAACGAGGGCACCAGCGACATCTTCGGGACGATGGCGGAGTTCTATTCCAACAACTCCTACGACACGCCCGACTACACCATGGGCGAGCTGATCAACATCAACGGCAACGGCACGCCGCTGCGGTACATGTACCAGCCCTCGCTCGACGGCGCCTCGCCGAACTGCTACACGAGCAGTAACGGCTCGCTCGACCCGCACTACTCGCTCGGCCCGCTGTCCCACTGGTTCTTCCTGCTGGCCGTCGGCAGCGGCAACCACGGGTACGGCAACAGCCCGACCTGCAACGGCTCGACGCTCATCGGCATCGGCAACGACAAGTCCGCCAAGATCTGGTACCGGGCGCTCGCGTCGTACGCCAACAGCAACGAGAACTACGCCAACGCGCGCACCGACTCGCTGAAGGCCGCCGCGGACCTGTACGGCACCCACTGCACCGAGTACAACGCGGTGAACGCCGCCTGGGCCGCCGTCAGCGTCACCGGCTCCGACCCGGTCCCCGGCACCTGCCCCGGCCAGCCCGGTGGACCGTCGGTGACCAACCCCGGTAACCAGACCAGCACGGTCGGCACGGCAGCCAGCCTGCAGATCCATGCCACCGACCCGGCCGGCCAGACGCTGACCTACAGCGCGACGGGCCTGCCCGCCGGTCTGTCGATCAACGCCACCAGCGGCCTGATCTCCGGCACACCCACCACCGCCGGCAGCTCCTCGGTCACGGTGACCGCGAAGAACACCTCCAACGCGACCGGATCGACCACGTTCACCTGGACGGTCAACCCGGTCGGCGGCGGCTGCTCCTCGTCGGGCAACAAGGTGACCAACGGCGGCTTCGAGAGCGGGACCACGCCGTGGACGACCACGTCGGGTGTCGTCTCGGCCAGCGGCAACGGTGAGACCGCACACTCCGGTACGCACTTCGCCTGGTTCGACGGCTACGCCACCACGCACACCGACACGGCCGCCCAGTCGATCACCATCCCGGCGGGCTGCCACGCCTCGCTCAGCCTGTGGCTGCACATCGACACGAACGAGTCCGGCACCACCGCCTACGACAAGTTCACCGTCAAGATCGGCAGCACCACCCTCGCCACCTACAGCAACGCGGGCGCCGCGTCCGGCTACGCGAACAAGACCTTCGACGTGTCTTCCTTCGCAGGCCAGACCGTGACGCTATCGTTCACCGGCACCGAGGACTCGTCCTTGCAGACCAGCTTCGTCCTCGACGACGTGGCGGTCAACGCGTCCTGACCGTGATCCAGGAGGGCCCCGGTGGCGCGAGCACCCGGGGCCCTCGCATCCTCGGGAGTTCCACGATGAGAACAAAGATCGCGATTGTCGCCGCCATGGTCGCGGCGATGACGCCGCTGAAGGCCGCGCAGGCGGCCGAGACCGTCCAGGCCCCCGCGCACGCCGCCACCCGCCTGGCGGCCGACCCGACCCGTACGCCGGCCTCTCCGTCGTACACGGTCAGCCTGACCAGCAACACCTCCGGGACCACCTGGACCGGGCACGAGTCGGCGAGCTTCACCAACGCCGCGGCCGATCCGCTGAACGAGGTCTACCTGCGGCTGTGGGACAACTACCACGGCAGTTGCCCGTCCACGCCGATCACCGTGACGAACGTGACCGGCGGCACGGCCGGCTCGTTCGAGGTCGGCTGCACCGCGCTGAAGATCACCCTGGCGACTCCGCTGGCGCAGGGCGCACGAGGCACCGTCGGCTTCGACCTGAGCATCGTCGTGCCGAGCGGCGCCGACCGCTTCGGTCACGACGGGTCCTACAACTTCATCGGCAACGCGCTGCCGGTGCTGGCCGTGCACGACGGCGCGGGCTGGCACCTGAGCCCGTACACCAACAACGGCGAGTCGTTCTACTCGCTGGCGAGCGACTTCAACGTCACGCTCGACCACCCGACCTCGCTCAAGGTCCCGGCGACCGGGACGTCCACGGACCGGGCCGGCGCCTCGGGCCGTACGATCACGACCGCGACCGCCTCGAAGGTGCGCGACTTCGCCTGGGCGGCCGGGCCGTTCACCCTCATCACCGGCACGTCCTCCGGCGGAGTGAAGGTCAACGTCTACCGGGTGAGCAACATCTCCGCCAGCTCGGCGACCTCGATGCTGAACACCTCGAAGTCGGCGCTGGACGCGCACAGTCAGCGGTTCGGCGCCTACCCGTACGGCGAGGCCGACGTCGTCCTGGACAACAACTTCTGGTTCGGCGGCATGGAGTACCCCGGGTTCGTGATGGACCTGGTCAGCTCCACGGCGATGGCGCACGAGCTGGCCCACCAGTGGTGGTATGGCATCGTCGGCGACGATGAGTACACCAGCCCCTGGCTGGACGAGTCATTCGCCGACTACGCCACCGATCTCTACCAGGGCAACACCGGCTCCGGCTGCTGGAACGGCGTCTCCTGGGCCTCGTCCGCCGAGAAGATCACCAACTCGATGGCGTACTGGGACACCCACTCGAGCCGGTACTCGACGGTCGTGTACGGCTACGGCCGGTGCGCGCTGCACGACCTGAGCCGGGTGCTCGGCAGCACCGCCATGACCAAGCTGACGCACGACTACGCGGCGTCCCACTGGTACGGCGTCTCCACGACCGCCGAGTTCAAGGCGGCGGCCCAGGCGCTGACCACGACCGACCTGACGTCGTTCTGGACGCAGCACCGCATCGACGGCTGACCACCGACCAGAAGGCCAGGAGGTCAGAAGTCACGAAGTCAGAAGTCAGGAGGACGGCTCCCGGTCGGCCGGCTCATCGCCGGACCGCCGGGGGCC
>DASQPY010000570.1:0-2833 GCA_035643735.1 Actinoallomurus sp.
GTTGTAGTAGTTCGACCAGCCTCCAGAGGTCGTGACGCCGTCCAGCATGGCCGCCGGGACCGTACCGGGCGCGCCGGAGTAGCTCGCGTCCGCGCTCACCGGTCCGGGCGCGGCCGGCGCGGTCCTCACCGGCGCCGGTCCGGTGGTGCCGGCGCCCTTCGTGCCGCCCGAGGTGCGGATGACCGTGGTCGCGGGGCGCAGTCCGGGCGAGGTGACGGTGACGGTGATCGGGCCGGACGCTCGCCCGGACCGTACGATCGCCAGCGCCTTGCCGTCCCACGCCTCACGGGAGGATGCCTTGTAGTTCTCCGCGCTCTCCTCACGTCCGTTGTCCAGCCCGGCGAGCGCCCCACCGGCGACCGTGAAGTGCAGGAGGTCGTCCGCGCCGGGGACAGTGACGCCGTGGGAGTCGACGACGTCGGCGGTGACGTACGACAGCGACCTGCCGTCGGCGGCGATCGTCCGGTGGTCCGGTGACAGCCGGACCGTGTGCGGCGTCCCGGCCGTGCGCAGCACGTCGGTGGCCACCACCTTGCCGTCGCGGGTGGCGACGGCCTTCAGTGTGCCGGGTTTGAACGGGACTTCCCACGTCAGGTGCAGCTTGCCCGCGCTGCCGTTCGGGCTGGTGTAGCTGCCCGGATACGGCCCGGACGTCACGGTCTTGTCGTCGTGGGTCGCCTCGGTCGTCTCCAGGTACTTCCGGCCGTCCACCGTCGTCTTCCGATCGAACCGCCGCGTGCCCAGGGACTTGCCGTCGAGGTACAGCTGGACGGTGTCGGCGTTGGAGTACGCCCATACCTGCACGGGCTCGCCCGGCCGGTGGTCGGTCCAGTTCATCGGCAGCAGGTGGACCATCGGCTCCGTCGTCCACTGGCTCTTGAACAGGTAGTACATGTCCTTGGGGAAGCCCGCGGTGTCCACCGCGCCGAAGAAGGAGGACTTGACCGGGAACACGTTGTACGGCGTCGGCTCGCCGATGTAGTCCATGCCCGACCACAGGAACTCTCCGGCGAACCACGCGCGGTCGCGGTCCTTCTTCAGCCCGTACTCCCCGCTCATGGTCCACGAGGCCAGGTTGTTGTCGTAGGAGGAGGTCGCGCGACGGCCCGGCGTGTGGTTCTCGCCGGTGTTGAGCTGCTGCGGATCCTGGTAGACCCCGCGCGTCGAGGTCTCCGAGGACGACTCGGACTCGAAGAAGAACTTGTCCGGGTAGCGGGCGTGCAGCGCGTCCACCGACGCCGCGGTGTTGTAGTTGAGGCCGATGCCGTCGAGCAGAGCCAGGATCTGGTCCTGCGCCGATCCGGCGGCGGGCACGCTCCGATACTTGTCCGAGCCCATGACGATGGGCCGGCTGGTGTCGATGGACTTCACGTCGGCGATGAGCCGCCTGGCGATCGGCACGCCCACCGAGACGGAGGTCGAGTCGGGGATCTCGTTGCCGATGGACCACAGGACGACGGCCGGGGAGTTCTTGGCCGCGTTCACCATCTCCTTGATGTCGGCGTCGCTGTTCGCGTCGAAGAACCGGCCGTAGTCGTACTTCACCTTGGGGGTCCGCCAGGTGTCGAACGCCTCGACCATCATCACGATGCCGAGCTCCTCACACACCTCCACCATCGCGGGCGAGGGCGGGTTGTGCGACGTACGGAAGGCGTTGACGCCCATGCTCCTCATGAGCCTCATCTGCCGGTACAGCGCGTCCTTGGTGACGGCCGCCCCGAGAGCGCCCCCGTCGTGGTGCAGGTCGACGCCCTGCAGCTTGGTGCGCACTCCGTTGAGGGAGAAGCCGCCGTCCGGGGCGAAGGTGAACCACCGGATCCCGAAACGGGTCGTGGTGGTGTCGACGGTCCGGCCCGAGACGACCACGTCGGTCCGCAGTGTGTACAGGTCCGGGTGCCCGGTCGACCAGAGGGCGGGGTGGCGGACCCGGACATCGGCCGTGGCGGTCCCTCCTTCCGAGCCGACCGTGACGTCGGAGGACTGTCGCGCCACCGTACGACCGTGGGGGTCCCGGACCGTCGAGACGACGGCGGCCTGGGCAGAGCCGCCGGCCACGTCCGTGCGGACGTGGACGTCCGCGTAGCCCGCCTTGACGGTCTGGGCCAGGCCCGGCGTGGTCACGAAGACGCCGTGCCGCTGCACGTGGACCGGGTCGGTCACCGTCAGGTGGACGTCGCGGTAGATGCCGCTGCCGGAGTACCAGCGGCTGCTGGGGAGCTGGTTGCGCACCTTGACCGCGATGACGTTCGGCGTCGTACCGTCGGTGTGCGCGAGCCCGGTCAGGTCCACGTCGAACCCGGTGTAGCCGTACGCGTGGCTGCCGGCCTCCTGGCCGTTGACGTAGATGACCGAATCCATGTAGACGCCGTCGAACTCGACGGAGATCTGGTGGCCCGCCATCGACGGCGGCAGCGTGAAGGTCTTGCGGTACCACCCGAGACCCCCCTGTAGGAAGCCGGTACCGCTGTTCGTCCCTCCCTCCGGCGTCGGGTCGCGCTCGATGCTCCAGTCGTGCGGCAGGTCCACCCGACGCCATGACGAGTCGTCATAGCCGGGATCCGGAGCATGCTCGTAGGCGCCCGTCGGGTCGGTGACGCCCGCCGGGTTGACGAGGGCGAACCGCCAGTCCGCGTCGAAGTCCAGGCTTCTCCCCTGGCCCGCCACACGGACGACGCCGGAGGCGCCGGGCCCGGCGGCGACCCGCCCGGTGGCGGACCGGGCGGACGCCGAGGCCGGCGGTACGGCGACCACCAGCAGCAGGAGGGCGGTGAACATCCGGACGACGGCTCCGGCACGGGCGTTCCCGGACATCGGCCCCTCCTGCCATTCAACT
>DASQPY010000571.1:0-2467 GCA_035643735.1 Actinoallomurus sp.
GAGGCGGAACTCGGCGGTCGTGTCGCCAAGGGTCAGCCGCTGCCCGTTAGTGATCACCAGGTCGGGGGCGGGCGCGTTTGCCGGGCGATCGGTGGTGAGGAGGTCCCAATCGGCCTGGCTCATCATGACGCGGGCGCCGTACCGGTCGGCGAGGTACTGCGCTCCGCCGAAATGGTCGTAGTGAGCGTGGGTGACCACTACATACCTGATCTTCGCCGGGTCCATGCCCGCCGCACGCAGCCCCGGGACGAGGACGTTTTCGGCCTCGTCCGGCGAGCTCAGCGCGTCGAGCAGGACGACGCCCCGAGAGGTGGTGATCGCGGTCGCCGAAACGAAGCCTGTGCTCACCACCGCCACGTCGTCGAAGATTCGCAAAGGGGCGGGAGCCTTCACGGGCGGCGGCACCGCTCCCGGAGAGAGCGCATTGACGATGTGCTGCAGGACCGGATCCTTTCCGGCCAGTCTCGCCGCGCGATCGTAGTATCGGCGTGCGCTCGTGGCCGTGGCGGCCGACGCCTCACCCGTGCCGCGTGCCAGGGGCAGGACGGCGGCGGCCAGAAGCACCACACGGCGGGACGTACCTGACTGCTCGAACGACATTTGGGGGCACCTGCTTTCGGTTGGCGGGCTCACGGATCTCGACGACAGGGGTCTTCGGGTCGCTGCTCAGCCCATGCTTGATCGTCATCGAGGCTGCGCGACCTTGTCGATCACGCCGTCTGCCATGACATGCCGCGCAGTCAGAGGCCGGCCGGTGGGCTGTCGGCACGCTGCCGACGGATGCACTCGGAGATCGGCATGTGCGGCTGTTCGTGCTCGGCCGTGGGACAGACAGGGCCGTCATCCGTCGCCGACCGGCAGGGGCTCGAAGGCGCCGGCGGATGCGGCGAGGGCGGCGGTCCTGGCCGCCTGGCCGGGCAGGTCCGGGTCGGGTGGCGTACGGAGAAGCACCAGGTGGTGGTACACCGGGGCGGTGGCGGCGATGAGCAGTCGCCGAGCGTCGGTGTGGGGCGGGAGTTCGCCGCGCCGGATGGCCCGACTGACGATGATCTCGCAGCGGGCGTACCGGTCGTCCCAGAGCCGCCGTTGGGCGCGGTCGGCTTTCTCGGAGCGGAATGAGGCGGCGATCAGGGCCGCCACGATCGGCGGCTGTGCGGTCAGCGAGTCCTGGATCTCATGGTTCAGCATCGCCAGGTCGCCCGTCAGGGAGCCGGTGTGCGGAGGCCGCCAGTCGTCGTCGCTCGCCGCGTCGAGGACGTCGGCGAGCAGGCCACCGACGTCCCCCCAGCGCCGGTACACCGTCGCGCGGTGCACGTCCGCGCGGGCGGCGACGGCGTCCATGGTGAGCCCGTCATAACCGTGCTCGCCGAGCTCCGCGAGGACCGCGTCGAGCACCTGCGTACGGATACGGGCGGTACGGCCACCGGGGCGGCGTCGGATCGGTGGGGTCGACCGGGTGTCCTCCGGTCGTGGTGCTGCAGCAGTCATCGCTGGGAATCCGGTTGCTCAGTGGGACGGCGTCATGCCAATATCTTATTGCAGCAATTGTCGCACTAGTGGAGTCATCGATGCTCTTCCGAAGCGTTCCCGACCGTGCGGCCCTCGACGGCCGCCCCGTCCCCGAATGCTTTGGAGTGCCCGCATGCCCACACAGATCACCGCACTCGGCGTCAGCAAGTCCTTGGGCGGCAGGCTCGTCCTCGACTCGGTGACCTGCTCGCTCACCGCGGGTGAGTGCACCGGGATCATCGGCGAGAACGGATCCGGCAAGACCACCTTGCTGCGCCTGCTCGCCGCGTGTGAACGGCCCGATCAGGGAGACATCGTCGTCCAGGCCGACGGCGGCGTCGGCCATCTCGCCCAGGACGGGCGACTGGCGCCGCAGGTGACCGTCCAGCAGGTGATCGACCGGGCCCTGATCTGCGCGCCGTCGAAGAGCGGATGCGCCGTCTGGAGGCGGCGATGGCGGATGGCGACGAGTCGGCCATGGCCGAGTACGGCGACCTGATGGCGATCTTCGAGGTGCGCGGCGGCTACGACGCCGACGCCCGCGTGGAACGTGCTCTGCACGGACTCGGCCTGGAGTCTGTGGGCCGTGACCGTACCGTGGGCAGTCTCTCCGGCGGACAACAGTCCAGGTTGCGGTTGGCGGCCGTCCTGGCGGCCGCGCCGGAGGTGCTACTGCTGGACGAACCGACCAACCATCTCGACGAGGGCGCTCTGGGCTGGCTGGAAGAGCACCTGCGCACCCGGCGGGGCACCACGGTGGCGGTCTCCCACGACCGGGTCTTCCTCGAACGTGTCGCCACCAGCCTGCTGGAGGTGGACGCGGACCGGCACCGCGTCGTCCGGTACGGCTTGCACCCTGCTCCGCGTCCTGACCGGAGAAGTCATCCCCGACAGCGGGAGCGTCACTGGCCCTGGCGCGGATGCTCAGCGAGCCGTCAGACGTCCTGCTGCTCGACGA
>DASQPY010000572.1:0-5315 GCA_035643735.1 Actinoallomurus sp.
ACGGCCGTGAGGCCCTCGAGGATGTCGTCCTTGATGATCGGGTCGTCGCCGTTTTTCAGCAGCTTGGTGGCGCGGAGCTGGTCGTTGAGCACCTTGACCAGGGCACGGTCGAACCCGGCGACGTGTGTGCCGTGCTTGGGAGTGGCGATCACGTTGACGAACGACTTGGTGATCGTGTCGTAGCCGGCGCCCCAGCGCATCGCGACGTCGACGTCGATGTCGCGTTCGACGTCGGTCGGCGTGAGGTGACCCTGGTCGTCCAGGACCGGGACGGTCTCGGTGAAGTGCCCGCGGCCCTGCAGCCGGAGCACCTCGGAGACCGGCTGGTCGGACGCGAGGTGGTCGCAGAACTCGCTGATGCCGCCGTCGAAGCGGAACTCGTGCTCGACGAGCTCCTCGCCCCGCTCGTCGCGTACGGCGATGGTGAGGCCGGGCACCAGGAACGCCGTCTGGCGCATCCGGTCGACGACGGCCTCGTCGCCGATCGTGGCGTCCTTGAGGAAGATCTGACGGTCGGGCCAGAAGCGGACGCGGGTGCCCGTGATGCGTTTGGCGACCCGCTTGACCTGATGGAGACCGCGCTGCTTGGCGGGCTTTTTGGTGAACTTCGCGTCCGGGCCGTCGCCGGCGAAGTCGCCGGGGAGCCCGCGCTTGAAGCTCATCGCGTGCGTGTGCCCGTCGCGGTCGACCTCGACGTCGAGGCGTGCGGACAGGGCGTTGACCACCGAGGCGCCGACGCCGTGCAGGCCACCGGAGGCGGTGTAGGAGATGCCGCCGAACTTGCCGCCCGCGTGCAGCCGCGTCATCACCAGCTCGACGCCGGTCAGGCCGGTCTTGGGCTCGGCGTCGACCGGGATGCCGCGCCCGTCGTCGCCGACCTCCATCGAGCCGTCCGCGTGCAGGGCGACCTCGATGCGCGAGCAGTGCCCGCCGAGCGCCTCGTCGACGGAGTTGTCGATGATTTCCCAGAGGCAGTGCATGAGACCGCGGCTGTCGGTCGACCCGATGTACATTCCGGGCCGCTTGCGTACGGCCTCCAGACCTTCGAGCACCGAAAGGTGCCGCGCGGTGTAACCGTGCGGGTCCTCGGTGGTGATAGTGGCGGCGGTCAACGGCTTTGCTCCTCGGGGGTAGGACGTGCGGCAGCAGGCTACCCGGCAGCGCCGACAGTAGCCGACCGGCGCGCCGTTCTGCCTGCCCTCCACCCTGGGTTGCAGATTGTGGAGATCCACCGGATAGCGGTGGTTCTGTGCGACATCACACCCATAGTGTCCCTGCCATGTCCAACACGATTGTCGCCAACGACCTGCGTAAGCGCTATGGCGACGTGAACGCCGTCGACGGCGTCTCCCTTACGGTCGAAGACGGTGAGTTCTTCGGCATTCTCGGCCCGAACGGCGCCGGCAAGACCACGACCTTGGAGATCATCGAGGGCCTCCGGGAGGCCGACAGCGGCGAGATCTCCCTCTTCGGCCAGTCCCCCTGGCCGCGCAATCCCGCACTGTTGCCGAGGATGGGCGTACAGCTCCAGGCATCGGCCTTCTTCGAGCGGCTCACCGCACGCGAGCAGCTACGGACCTTCGGCTCCCTGTACGGGGCGACGAGCCGCAAGGCCGACGAGATGCTGGAGACCGTGGGCCTGACCGACAAGGCCGACACCCAGGTGGAGAAGCTCTCGGGTGGGCAGGCCCAGCGGCTGTCCATCGCGTGCGCGCTCGTGCACGAGCCGGAGCTGGTGTTCCTGGACGAGCCGACCGCGGCCCTCGACCCGCAGGCACGCCGCAACCTCTGGGACGTACTGCGGGCGATCAACACCGACGGCCGCACGATCGTCCTCACCACGCACTACATGGACGAGGCGGAGGTCCTCTGCGACCGCGTCGCGATCATGGACCATGGCCGGATCCTGCGCAGCGGGCCGCCCGCCACGCTGGTTCGTGACCTGGACGCCGCCGCACGCGTCAGCGTGGCCAGCGGCGTGGTCACCGCCGAGGACGCGCGTACGCTCCCGGGCGTCGACGAGGTGACGGACGACGAGGTCTCCCTGGTCATCGCCACGCACGACGCCCCCAAGGTGGTCAAGGCGCTCGCCGACCGCGGCGCCCTGGAGGGCGTGCAGATCCGGGGCGCCACGCTCGAGGACGTCTTCCTCGACCTGACCGGACGGGAGTACCGGGCATGAGCGAGCGAATCGGCGAACACAGCGCCCTGATCACACCTCCGACGAAGGAGGGCTCATGAGCAGTTTCCAGAGCCTCGCGCGGGCGATGTTCCTCGGTTTCCGCCGGGACAAGGGTGCGCTCTTCTTCACGATCGCGCTGCCGCTCCTCTTCCTGCTGATCATCGGCGGCCTGTTCGCCAAGCAGTCCACGCCCAAGTCGACGATGCTGGAGATCGGTTCGGTGGAGGTCGTCGACCAGATGCCGGCGGACGTACGCGCCGGCTTCGAGAAGTCGCTGAAGATCACCAAGATCAGCGACCGGGAGGCCGCACTGGACAAGGTCAAGAAGGGCGACTACGACGCCGCGCTCGAGCAGAGCGGCGGCCAGGTCGTCATCCACTTCTCCGCGGCCGACCAGGTGAAGGCCGGCACCGCCCAGGGGCAGATCGAGGGGCTCGTCCAGGCCGCCAACCAGGCGGCCTCCGGGCAGCCGCCGAAGTATCACCTCCAGGCGGAGCAGGTCGAGGACAAGTCCCTCAAGGCGATCCAGTACATCACCCCGGGCCTGCTCGGCTGGGCGCTCGCCGCGGCGGGCATGTTCGGCGCGTCCACCACACTTGTCACATGGCGCACGAAAGGCATCCTGCGCCGGCTGCGGTTGTCACCGGTTCCGATCCGTACGGTGTTCACCGCCCGGGTGGAGGTCAGCCTGGGCACCGCGCTCGTACAGACCGCGCTGTTCATCGGGGTGGCGACGCTGCCGTTCTTCGGGCTGAAGCTCGCCCACTACTGGTGGATGGCGATCCCGATGGTCCTGTGCGGGGTGCTCGCCTTCCTCGCGATCGGCATGCTGATCGGGGCGTGGGCCAAGACCCAGGAGACCGCGCAGGCCGTCACCCAGATGGTCGTGCTGCCGATGGCCTTCCTCGGCGGGTCGTTCTTCCCCATCGACCAGGCGCCAAGATGGCTGCGTGTCGTCACGGAGATCTTCCCTCTGCGCCACCTCAACGATGGCATGCTGAAGGTCATGGCACGGGGCGCCGGACCGGCCTCCGTCCTTCCGCAGATGGGGATTCTGCTGGGCTTCGCCTTGGTCGCGACGATCACCGCCGTCCGCGTCTTCCGGTGGGAACAAATCTGAACATTGAGGGCTAGCGTGACGTTTGTCACCTCCGGGGCTATTCCGCTCTCGGCGTACACAGAACCCGCATGGGAACGCTCACGTCCGGTTAGATGTTGTCCTAAGCGACCGACCCCGAGACGAGGAAGGCGACGTGACTGGAGCTCTTGCCCCAACCAAGCCGCTGACGGCCGCGGACCGCTGCGACCGCTGCGGTGCTCAGGCCTATGTCCGCGCGGTCCTCGCGGGCGGCGGCGAGTTGCTGTTCTGTGCCCATCATGGCCGTAAGTACGGCGAGTCGCTTCGTGCGGCGGGCGCAGAGATCCACGACGAAACCGACCGGCTGCTTGAGACCCCTGCCACCGCACCCTCCGAAGAAGAAGAGCGGTAGGCCAGGCGAGCCGAATTCATAACCGACGAGACGGCGGCCACCCGGACCGGGGGGCCGTCGTCTCAGCTTTGCGAACGACACGCGGCCGCGAACACGCGAGGGCCGCCGGCGCCCGTGACTCCCGAATGAGGCCGCCGTACGACGCTTTCGGGTACGACGCCCCGGACCACACGGCCGAGGGCCTGGGGGGACGATGCTGATCTTGCTGCCGCCGTCGGAGAGCAAGGCCGCCGACGTGGACGCGCCACCGCTCGACATGGGCGCGCTCAGCTTCCGCGAGCTCACTCCTACGCGCGAACGCGTGCTCGGTGCCCTGGAGGCCCTCTGTGCCGGTCCTGAGGGCGCCGCGCGGGAGACGCTGGGCCTGTCCCCCGGCCTGGCGGCCGAGATCACCCGCAACCGCGGGCTGCGGACGGCCCCCGCGCTGCCGGCCTCCCGGCTCTACACCGGTGTGCTGTACGACAACCTGGGCCTGGCCACGCTGGACCCGGAGCGCGCGGCACGGTCCATCTTGATCTTCTCCGGCCTGTGGGGCGCTCTGAGGGTCACCGACCGCGTCCCCGCATACCGACTGGCCATGAACGTGCGCCTGCCGCCCCTCGGCGCTCTCGCGGCCGTCTGGCGCCCCGTCCTGACCGCCGCACTGCCCGCTGGGGATCTCGTCGTGGACATGCGCTCGGCGCCGTACGCCGCCGCGTGGCGTCCGCCGGCCGTCAAGGTGCGGGTCTTCCGCGAGCGCGACGGCAGACGGACGGTGGTCAGCCACATGGCCAAGGCGACACGGGGTGCCGTCGCCCGCGCCCTGCTGCGGAACGCCGCCGATCCGGCGACTCCGGAGGAATTGGTGAAGACCCTGGCCGATCTGGGGTACGCCGCCGAGCTCAACGGCTCCGCCGTCGACGTCATCGCCGACTGAGATCGAAAGACGAAGGCCCGGACCGTGGAGGGTCCGGGCCTTCGATCATGTGACTCAGTCGAGGTAGTCGCGCAGGACCTGCGAGCGCGACGGGTGACGCAGCTTCGACATGGTCTTGGACTCGATCTGGCGGATCCGCTCGCGGGTGACGCCGTAGACCTTGCCGATCTCGTCCAGGGTCTTCGGCTGCCCGTCGGTGAGGCCGAACCGCATGGAGACCACGCCGGCCTCCCGCTCGCTCAGCGTGTCGAGCACCGAGTGGAGCTGCTCCTGCAGCAGCGTGAAGCTGACCGCGTCGGCCGGCACGATGGCCTCGGAGTCCTCGATGAGGTCACCGAACTCACTGTCACCGTCCTCACCGAGCGGTGTGTGCAGCGAGATGGGCTCACGGCCGTACTTCTGGACCTCGACCACCTTTTCAGGCGTCATGTCGAGCTCCTTGGCCAGCTCCTCCGGGGTCGGCTCGCGGCCGAGGTCCTGGAGCATCTGGCGCTGCACGCGGGCCAGCTTGTTGATGACCTCGACCATGTGGACCGGTATGCGGATCGTGCGCGCCTGATCGGCCATCGCACGAGTGATCGCCTGCCGGATCCACCAGGTGGCGTAGGTCGAGAACTTGTAACCCTTGGTGTAGTCGAACTTCTCGACGGCGCGGATCAGACCGAGGTTGCCCTCCTGGATGAGGTCCAGGAAGAGCATGCCACGGCCGGTGTAGCGCTTGGCGAGC
>DASQPY010000573.1:0-8670 GCA_035643735.1 Actinoallomurus sp.
ATCTGGTGAGGTCGGGCAACCGCCGGGCGCTCACACCGGTCTGGGGCGGCGTCGGCTCGGCCGTGGTGGTCGCCATCGGGTTCGGCGTCCTGCTCAGCGTCGCCTCCGGCGAGATGCAGTTCAAGACGCAGGAGACCTTCGGCGGCTTTCTGTCGATCATCGCCGTCGGCCTGGTGACCTGGATGGTGTTCTGGATGCGCCGGACCGCCCGGTTCATGAAGGCCGAGCTGGAGGGCAAGCTCGAAGGCGCGCTCTCGATGGGCGCCGGGGCGCTGTTCTTCGTGTCGTTCCTGGCCGTCGGCCGTGAGGGCCTGGAGACCGCGCTGTTCCTTTGGACCAACATCACCAACGCGAACTCCTCCACCGAGCCGATCATCGGCGCCGTGCTGGGCCTGCTCACCGCGGTGCTGCTGGGGTACCTCCTGTACCGGGGCGGGTTGAAGCTCAACCTCAAGAAGTTCTTCATGATCACCGGAGCGGCCCTCATCGTGGTCGCCGCAGGCGTGTTCGGGTACGGCTTCCATGACCTGCAGGAGGCCTCGATCCTGCCCGGCCTGACCACGCTGGCCTTCGAGCCGAGCACGTGGTTCACCGGGATGGGCACGGCCGGCCGGTGGCTGCAGACGGCCCTGCAGGGCGTCTTCAACCTCACCCCTCAGGTCACGGTCGCCCAGGCGATCGCGTGGACGGTCTACGTCGTCCCGGTGATGGTGTTGTTCTTGCGCCCCGCCAAGCCCCCGGTCAAGACGGCCCCGCGCGAGCAGACCGCCGGCGCCGGCCGCTGACCCGTACGCACGACCGCCCTCAGGCGCCCGCCGTCTCGTGCAGGCGGTGCGGCACGACCTTTCCCATGGCGTTGCGCGGCAGCTGGGAGCGGAAGTGCACGTCGCGGGGCACGGCGTACCGGGCGAGCTCACTGCGGACGTGCACGCGCACGGTGTCGGCGTCGAGCCGCTGCCCCGGCGCGGTCACGATGTAGGCCGCGAGCCGCTCGCCGTATTCGGGGTCGGACACGCTCGTCACCGCGACCTCACGGACCTGCGGCAGCCTGGCGATCACGTCCTCGGCCGCGCCCGGGAAGACGTTCTCACCGCCGGAGACGACCATCTCGTCGGCGCGGCCGTCGATGTAGAGCAGGCCGTCGTCGTCGAAATGGCCGATGTCACCCATGAAGAGCATGCCGTCCCTGGTCTCCATGGGAACGCCGCCGGTGTAGCCCTCGAAGTGCATGCCGTTGGCGGCGAAGATGCGCCCGGTGGTGCCCCGCGGCACCGGACGCCCCTCGGCGTCCAGGATCGCGATCTCGGCACCCGTCGCCGGGCGTCCCGCGGTGTGCGGATGGGCGCGCAGGTCGGACGCGGTGGCGATGCTCACCCAGCCCGCCTCGGTCGATCCGTAGACGTTGCACAGCTCGGCTGGGAAGGCGTCCATGAAGGCGCCGGCCAGGTCGCCCGGCAGCCGGGACCCGCTGACCGCGGTGACGCGCAGGGAGGACGTGTCGTACGCCGCGCGGACGCGCTCGGGCAGCGCCATGATGCGCTGCAGCATGATCGGCACGGTGATGAGCGTGCTGCAGGAACGTTCTTGGATGGTCCGCAGGGTCTGCTCGGGGTCGAAGCGCCGCCCGATGACGATGGTCGCCCGCATCGCGAGGGCGATCTGCAGGGAGGAGTAGCCCCAGGCGTGGAAGATCGGCGCCTCGATCAGCATTCGGTCGTGCACGCGGAGCGGGGTACGCGACAGCATCGCGGCGAGCGGCCCGAACCCGGGACGCGGCGGGCGGCGCGCCCCCTTCGGACGGCCCGACGTACCCGAGCTGAGGAAGACGATGCGACCCTGGATCGAGGGCGGTTCGAGGGAGGGAGCCGGGGTGCGCTCGATCAGTTCGTTCAGGGTCGGGCCCTGGCCGCAGCGGATGCTGCCGTCCGGGCCCCCGGGCCAGCCGGTCACCTTGGTGATCGGCCGCCCGCCACGGGGCAGCTGGTCGGCGAACTCCGTGTCGGCGATGATGATGTCGGCCCACAGCTCGCGCATCACGCTGTTGAGCTGCCCGGGACCGAGCCCCGTGTTGAGCAGGACGACCTCGGCCCCGCGCTTGCTGCAGGCGATCAGCGACTCGACCAGGCCCCGGTGGTTACGGCACAGCACCCCGACACGGGGGCGACGTGCGTGGCGGTCGGGGATCAGCGCGGCGGCCAGGCGGTCCGTACGGTCGTGCAGCTCGGCGTAGGTCAGCTCGCCGTGTTCGTCGACCAGGGCGACGCGGTCAGGATCACGTGCGGCGGCGGCGACGAGCCCGCCGGCGAGTGTCGTGCCCCAGTGCAGGAGCGCGGTGAGCTGCCGGGTGGCACGCAGGGGACGCCAGGGCCACAGAAGGCCCCTCTTGGCCATGGTCAGCGGCACGTTGATGGCCTGTCCGGCTCTGCGTCCGGCTCCGGAGCGATACTCCGGCCTGGCGTGCACCACTGCCCGTCACTCCCCGCGATCCCGTGATTCCGGTCAGGTTACGGGTGGGTCATCCCCTCCAGCAAGGGCCCACTTGCATGTCAGTGGTTACTGACGAGTAACGTATAGGAGTACAAGGACCATAAGGCTCCGCACGAAAGGGAGGACCGACCGTGCCCCGTACCGCGCGTGACGTGGTCTTCGTCGACGGCGTACGCACACCGTTCGGCAAGGCCGGCCCCAAGGGGCTGTACGCCGAGACCCGCGCCGACGATCTCGTCGTCCGGGTGATCCGCGAACTGCGGAGACGCAACCCGTCGCTGCCCGCCGAGCGCATCGACGAGGTCGCCATCGCGGCGACCACCCAGATCGGCGACCAGGGCCTCACCATCGGCCGCTCCGCCGCCGTGCTGGCCGGGCTGCCCAAGAGCGTTCCCGGCTACGCCATCGACCGCATGTGCGCGGGCGCGATGACCGCGGTGACCAGCGTCGCCGGGGGCATCGCCTTCGGCGCGTACGACGTCGCCATCGCCGGCGGCGTCGAGCACATGGGACACCATCCGATGGGTGAGGGCGTGGACCCGAACCCTCGGTTCCTGTCCGAGAAGCTCGTCGACGGCTCCGCACTGGTCATGGGGATGACGGCGGAGAACCTGCACGACCGCTATCCGCAGATCACCAAGGAGCGCGCGGACGCGTACGCCGTACGGAGCCAGCAGAAGGTCGCCGACGCGTACGAGGCCGGCCTCATCCAGCGGGACCTGGTGCCGATGGCCATGCGGTCCGCCGAGAAGGGGTACGGGCTGGCGACGCGTGACGAGCCGCCGCGCCCCGGCACGACGATGGAGACCCTGGCCGGGCTGAAGACGCCGTTCCGGCCGCACGGGAACGTGACCGCGGGCAACGCCGCGGGCCTCAACGACGGCGCCACGGGCTGCATCGTGGCGGCCGAGGACGTCGCCGTCGAGCTGGGCCTGCCGGCCCGGATGCGCCTCGTCGACTACTCCTTCGCCGGCGTCGAGCCGGAGGTGATGGGCATCGGGCCGGTGCCCGCCACCGAGAAGCTCCTCTCGCGCAACTCGATGACCATGGACGACATCGGCCTGATCGAGATCAACGAGGCGTTCGCCGTCCAGGTGCTCGCCTTCCTCGACCACTTCAAGATCGCTGACGACGACCCCCGCGTGAACCCCTGGGGCGGCGCCATCGCCATCGGCCACCCGCTCGCGTCCTCGGGCGTACGGCTGATGACGCAGCTCGCGCGCCACTTCGCCGAGCGCCCCGACGTCCGCTACGGCCTCACCACGATGTGCGTGGGCATGGGCATGGGCGGCACGGTTCTCTGGGAGAGGGTGGCCTGATGAGCATCACTGAGATCTTTACCGACGAGATCGTGACGCAGGCGCACGTACGGGATGTCGAGCTGCCGTACGGCGCGGGCACGATGGCGCTGATCACGCTCGACAACGGATTCGACCACACCAAGCCGAACACCTTCGGGCCGGGCGGACTGACGGCGTTGAACACCGCACTGGACTCGGTCGCGGCTCGGGACGACCTCGTCGCGGTCGGTGTGACGGGCAAGCCGTTCATCTTCGCGGTCGGCGCGGACCTGGGCGGCGTACCGCTGATCACCGGGCGTGAACAGGCGCTGGAGATCGCTCGGCTGGGCCATGGCGTGTTCCGCCGACTGGGCGAGCTGCCGATCCCCTCGTTCGCGTTCGTCAACGGCGCGGCGATGGGCGGCGGCGTCGAGGTGGCGCTGCACTGCACGTACCGGACGATCTCCTCGGGTGTGCCGGCGGTGGCCCTGCCGGAGTGCTTTCTCGGGCTGGTGCCAGGCTGGGGCGGGACGTACCTGCTGCCGCGGCTGATCGGCGCGGAGAAGGCGCTGAAGGTCATCATCGAGAACCCGCTGAACCAGAACCGGATGCTGCGCGGGCCGCAGGCGTATGAGCTGGGCATCGCCGACGCGATGTTCGAGCCGGCCGACTACCTGGAGGAGTCGCTGCGCTGGGCCGCCCGCGTGGTGACCGGCGAGGTCAAGGTCGAACGCGCCCCGGTCGACACCGGAGCGGCCTGGGACGAGGCGGTCGGGCAGGCCCGCTGGACGGTGGAGGGCAAGCTCCACGGTGCGGCCCCCGCTCCCCTGCGCGCCCTGGACCTGGTCGCCGCCGCCAAGGACCGCAGCAGGGATGAGGGCTTCGCGGCCGAGGACGAGGCGCTCGCCGACCTGATCATGAGCGAGGAGCTGCGGTCCGGCCTGTACGCCTTCGATCTGGTGCAGAAGCGCGCCAAGCGCCCGGCCGGCGCGCCGGACAGGGCTCTGGCCCGGCCGGTGACCAAGGTGGGCGTGGTCGGCGCGGGGCTGATGGCCTCCCAGCTGGGGCTGCTGTTCGCCCGCCGGCTGGGCGTACCGGTCGTGCTGACCGACCTGGACCAGGAGCGCCTCGACAAGGGCGTGAGCTACGTCCACGCCGAGGTCGACAAGCTGCTCGGCAAGGGTCGCGTCTCCCCGGACGAGGCGTCGCGGCTCAAGGGACTCGTGTCGGGCTCGCTGACCAAGGAGGCGTTCGCCGACGCCGACTTCGTGATCGAGGCCGTGTTCGAGGAGATGGGCGTCAAGCAGCAGGTCTTCGCCGAGGTGGAGGCGGTGGTCTCACCGACGTGCGTGCTGGCGACCAACACCTCGTCGCTGTCGGTGTCGGAGATGGCAGCCAAGCTGCGGCATCCGGAGCGGGTGGTGGGCTTCCATTTCTTCAACCCGGTCGCGGTGCTGCCGCTGCTGGAGATCGTCCGGGGCGAGCGGACCGACGATGAGACGCTGGCCACGGCCTTCGCCACCGGCAAGACCCTGAAGAAGTCCTGTGTCCTGGTCAAGGACGCACCGGCGTTCGTGGTCAACCGCGTGCTGCTGCGGATGCTCGCCGAGATCGTGCAGGCCGTGGACGAGGGCACGCCGATCGAGGTGGCCGAGCGCGCGGTGGCACCACTGGGCCTGCCGATGCCGCCGTTCGTGTTGATGGGCCTGGTGGGCCCGGCGATCGCGCTGCACGTGTGCGAGCAGCTGCACGAGGCGTTCCCGGAGCGCTTCCCGCTGTCGAGCAGGCTCGCCAAGCTGGTCGCGGCCGGCAAGCCCGGCGTGTACCTGCCGGACTTCACCCTCGATCCCGAGGCCGTGGAGATCTTCGCGGGCGGCACGTCGCCGTCCACAGAAGAGCAGGTGCTCTCGCGCGCGCTCGACGCCCTGGCGCAGGAGATCCGCCTCCTGCTCGACGAGGGCGTCGTGGCGGCCCCGGAAGACGTCGACCTGTGCATGATCCTGGGTGCGGGCTGGCCGTTCCACCTGGGCGGCGTGACGCCGTACCTGGACCGCACCGGAGTCGCGGAGCGCGTGGCGGGCTCCCGCTTCCTCTCACCAGGGGTCGCCTCGCTGCCGTAGACCATGCCGTGCCGCAGGGAAGTCCCCGGCGGGCCAGGACGGCCGTCAGGGGACCGCTCTGACCGAGGACAGCGGCGTTCCGAAAACGTCAAGCCCCTGGTGGTTGCGGACATGATCTTGTGGTGAGACCTGTCCTACCAGGGGCTTACGTGCGTCTGCGGTCGGGTGTGGTCCGTCCCGACTCGCCTTCGCCAGGCGGTAGTTCACACCGCATCGCGCAGATCATTCGCTGAGACGACGTCACTGGCTGGCCTGTTCTTCCCAGCGCTCGGCGGACGAGCCGGCTAGCGCGCCACGCGGTAGCGGAGGTAGACGACTTTCGAGCTGAAGGTACGGGTCTCGATGAGTTCGAGATCCACCCGGCGCTCGCGCTGGGGAAAGAACGGAATGCCACCGCCGACCAGCACCGGGTAGACCCTGGCCCGGTACTCGTCGATCAGACCCAACGCGGCCGCCTCGGCGGCGAGAGTCGCGCCGCCGATCGCGATGTCGCCCTCCCCTGGTTCGGCTCGCAACCGCTCGATCTCCTCCGCCAGGCCGCCGGAGGCCAGGCGGGCATTGCCCTGCACCGCCGACAGCGTGGTGGAGAACACCACCTTTGGGAGCGGCTTCCAGATCGCGGCCCACTCGAGCATTGAGTCGTCGAGCGATGGATCCTGGTCGGCGGTCTCCCAGTACAGCATCGTCTCGTACAGCCGTCGTCCCAGCAGGTGGACGCCGACCTGTCGTATCTCGTCGGTGACGAAGCGGAAGACCTCCTCGTCGGGCGCCGTCCAGTCGAAGCCGCCGTCCGGCCCGGCGATGTAGCCGTCAAGTGAGACGCCCATCGAATAGGTCACGCTGCGCATCAGAAGTCCTCCTCGGTAACGGGTTCGACAGTACGGACCGCCGGACGCCGCAGGATCATCGCGGCTCGCGGGATCCCCTGGGCCGAGTCACCTCACGAGATCAGGGCTCGGCCGGCCCCTGCGACGACCCGGAGGATCGGCGAGGGAGACTTCGCCTACCTGATCGGGGCCGGATAGGCCGGGAACACCGCCGTGACGGTACGGCCCTGGTCGTTTCCGTGCCAGCCCCAGACCGCGGCGGTGACAGAGACGGTCCGCAGCCCCCGGCCCGACTCGTCGGTGGCGGCGGCGTCCCGCGCCGCGGGCTCGCCCGGACCGCCCTGGTCGGCGACCGAGACGGCCACGCCGCTCCGGGCGGATCGAACCTCCACGGTGAACGACCCTCCGCACTGCCCGGACTTGGTATGGCGGAGGGCGTTCACCACGAGCTCGTCGACGGTGAGGATCACGTCGTCGAGGTACGGGCAGCCCGCCAGCAGACAGGCCACGAACCGCCGGACGGCGCGTACGTGCTGCGCGTCGCCGGGAAAGGTACGCCGCCAGCAGAGCGGTACGGGCGCCGGGTCGGCGGTGATCGTCGGAAGCATGTGAACCTCGCGGGGCCGGGTGTCGCGGGGTGCGGGAGGGGCGTCACCCGCACGGTGACGCCATGTTCACACAACGTGATCCGGGCTGCCTCGGATCGCGTGCCCCAGGATCGCCCGGACACGTGATTCATGCGTTCTCACTCCCGAACGTTCGCGAGCCGGATATTCGCCGCGCGGACGCGCGATTCCCGGATGTCATCCCATTCGCCGGTCATCTGGGCCGCCGGGCGCATAGCGTCATGATTGCCGACCCTGTGTAACGACCGCTGATCGCCCGCCCGTACCGCCCACGCGAGGTCTCCGCATGACCAGCCCCTATGTCCGACGTCGCCGCCTCGCCGACGAACTCCGCAAGCTGCGCGAGGAGCGCGACCTCACCACCGGCGAACTGGCACGGCTCATCTACCAGTCTCGTACGAAGATCTCCAAGCTGGAGAATGCCCAGATCCGCCCCGACCTCGCCGAGATCGTCACCATCCTCAAGGTCCTGGACGTCACCGGCCGGCAGTACGACAGGATCCACGAACTGGCCCACGCCGCCGCGCGCAAGGGATGGTGGGACAGATACGGCAACGCCATGGGCCCCCGCCAGCGTTTGTACGCCGACCTGGAGTCAGGCGCCGAGTCCATTCGCAGCTACAACCAGACGGCCTTCCCCGCCGTCCTGCAGATCCCGGCGTTCATCGAAGCGATGGTCGAGCTGGACCGCTGTCAGGGATCCCTCGACTATCGACCGGAACGCATGACCGACGCCCGGACCCGCCGCCGGCAGCACCTTCTCGGGCCGGACGGCCCGACCTATGAAGCCGTGCTCGACGAGTGCATGATCCATCGGCTGGCCGTACCGCCCCTTGTGAAGGCCGCGCAGCTCCGCACCTGATCGAAGTGGTCTCCACCGAGGAACGCATCACGATGCGAGTGCTGCCAGCGAATGTCCTGATCCCTGGCGGTTTCCTGCCGAAGGCATCGTTCGACCTGTACACCTTCCCCGACCCGAACGACCCATCCATGGCGGTCCTCGACACCGTCACCGCCGATGTCGTACTCACTCAGCGGCGTGAAGTGGTCCGCTATTCAGAGATGTACGACCGCCTGCGGCAGGCCGCACTCTCCATCGATGGCACCTTGGCCTTCCTCGAAAGGGTGGCCCACCGGCTGACCGGCAGACAGAATCGGGCACATGACTGAGCACTACGCCGATTGGCGCAAGTCGCGACACAGCGAGCCGAACGGTAACTGCGTCGAGGTGGCCCGTCTCGCCGAAGACACCACCGGCATCCGCGGCTCCCAGCCCGAAGCCCCCCACACGACCCCTTAACTCACAGCGTCCGCCAGGAATTCGTCACCT
>DASQPY010000574.1:0-4041 GCA_035643735.1 Actinoallomurus sp.
GGCCCCCGGCCCCTCCGCGGGCGCGGGCCGGGGCACGCCCGCCCGAGGCACGCCGCGGCCAGGGAACTGGGCATGACCGAGTGACGCGTGGCCGGTCAGGGGCCCGGTCCGCGTTGGGTTACGCTGCTCAGCCGGCGGTGCTCCCGAGACGCTCCGCTGCACAGCGGCCCGCGTCCGCGAGACCTGCTCGGCCAGCCGCTCGCGCAACTCCACAAGCGCACTGATGCGCTTGTGGCTCGGTCAGGGTGCGATGAACGTGGCGGTGCGCGGCTGCGGGTGGGGGAGGCCTCAGGGGAGACTCGGGGGAATCCCTGATGGCTTTCCGCCGCCCGGCACCCCATCATCAAGATATGACGTATCAACCGGATGTGCCTCGCCGCTCGGAGTCGACCTGGATCGCGATGTCCGCGGCCTCGCAAGGTCCCTGGGCCGCCGCGCTGGCCGGGGGAGCGGTGGCGGGTGGCCTCGACCTCGCGCTCCATCTGCTGGGCGGGCATCTGACCGTGGCCGGGCCGCTGTCGTTCGGCCTCGCGATCTTCTTCCTCATCGGTGCCGGCGGGGCTTTGCTGCGGCGCGGCTATGACCGTACGCGGGCGTGGGCGCAGCAGCACCCGTGGTCCTACGCCCTGGTGCCGGCGGCCGGAACGGCCGCGACCGTCTTCGCGTCGTTCCTGTTCCTCAGCGGCGACGGCCTGTTCGGCAGTCTCTGGGAGGGGCTGAGCGACGGTCTCGGCGTGCTGGTCCTGCTCGGCATCATCGGGTACATCGCACGCGGCGTACGCCCGGCGTCACGCCGCTGACCGCCTGCGCGGTCAGGGCAGGCGCTGGAACCACACCAGCGAGAATCCCCCCGCGGCGAGGGCGAACAGCAGCGCGACCAGGATCCACTGCGAGGCCGCCTCCTGGCGTTCGATGCGGTACCCCAGCGAGCTGCCGATGTGCTTGTAGACCTCCGACAGCTCCGACCCGGCCTGCGCCTCGTACGGCTTGCCGGAGGTGTTCTCGGCGAGGTTGCGCAAGGTGGCCTTGTTGACCTGTACGGGGACGGTCTCACCGTCGATGTCGACGACGCCGTACGGGGTGCCGAACGCGATCGTGGAGACGGGGATCTTCGCGGCACGCGCCGCGTCTGCGGCCTCGGTGACCGACCGGCCGCTCTGGTTGTCGCCGTCGGACAGAAGCACGATGTGGGAGGGCGGCGGGTCCTCGTTGGCGCGGGCGTCGAAGGAGCGGACGGACTGCAGTGAGGTGAAGACCGCCTCGCCGATGGCGGTGCCCTTGCCGAGCTGCAGGCCGTCGACGGCGTGACCGACCGCCTCGCGGTCGAAGGTCGGCGCCACGACCGCGGAGGCGCTTCCGGAGAAGCTGACCAGGCCGACGTTGAAGCGGATCGGCAGGTCCTGGACGAACTTCTTGGCGGCGGCCTTGGCCGCGTCGAGGCGGCTGGGAATGACGTCGGTCGCCTTCATGGACAGCGACGTGTCGATCGCCACGATGATGGTGGCGCGTTCGCGGGGGACCTTCACCGGCTTGGCCGGCCGGGCGAACCCGACGGTCATCAAGATGACCGACAGCAGGAACAGGACGGCGGCGAAGTGCCGGCGCCAGCCCGGATTGCGCGGGGCGAGCTGGGACAGCAGCGCGAGGTTGGTGAACCGGATCGCGGCCTGCTTGCGCCGCGTCTGCATGAGCAGGTAGACGCCGATGAGGACCGGGACGAGCGCCAGCAGCCACAGGCGGTCCGGTGACAGGAAGGTCATGTGACCTCCTCCGCCGGTGAAGCGACCAGGGAACCGTGTTCGTCGATTCCCTCGCTTCGCTCGGTCATGCGCGGCTCCCCTGTGGGCGGGCCCGGCCCGCGACGCGGCGCTGCCGCAGCGCGAACCGCGCGACGTCGTTGACCCAGTCACGGTCCGTACGCAGGACGAGGTGGGGCACACCGCAGCGGCGGATCGCGTCGTGCGTGCGTGCGCGCTGCGCCTCGGCGGCCTCCGCGTACGCGGCGCGTACCTTGGCCGACAAGATGATCTCACGGACCTCGCCGGTCTCCGGGTCGCTCATCATCACCGGGCCGATGTCGGGCAGGTCGAGCTCACGCGGGTCGATGATCTCAACGGCGATCACCTGGTGGCGTGCGGCGAGCCGCCGCAGCGGGGACTCCCAGGCGAGCTCGCCGTCCGGGGTCTGCCGGTGGTCGAGAAAGTCGGAGATGACGACCCGCAGTCCACGCTTGAGCTGGCTGCGGGCCAGGCCGTCGAGCGCCGAGGCGAGCGGCGGCCCCCGGTGCACGCGCGTGCTGCGGGGCGAGTCCAGGAGCTCCTGCAGCAGCGCGTACATCGCGACGCGCCCGGTGCGGGCGGGCCAGCGGCGTACGCCGCTGTCGTGCATGATGTAGGCGCCCATCCGGTCGCCGAGCCTTGTGGTCAGAAAACCGATCGCGGCGAGCGCGGCGACGACCAGGTCGCGTTTTTCCATCAACGCGGTGCCGAAGTCCATGCTGGAGGACATGTCGGCCAGCGCCCAGGTCTCCAGCTCGTGGTCGGCGATCAGGTCGCGTACGTGCGGCACGGTGGTGCGGGCCGTGACGGACCAGTCCATGTGGCGTACGTCGTCCTCGCCCGGCTGGTAGAGGCGCGCCTCGGCCAGGTCGCTGCCGGGGCCGGGGAACATGCCGAGGTGCTCGCCGTGCAGCAGCCCATCGAGGCGGCGGGTGACGGTGAGCTCCAGCCGTTTCAGCGAATGCTCCGGGGCGAGCTCGCTGAGTTCGTCCGGCCGCTTGTCCGGCCGCCTCATGAGGCGTATTCGCTGTTCCACACGACGCGCGGCGGGGGTACGGCCGCCAGGATCCGCTGGATGATCTCGACCGGGTCGATGCCGTCGGCCACGGCGTCGAAGGACAGCAGGACCCGGTGGGACATGACGTCGACGGCCACGTCGCGTACGTCGTCGGGCAGGACGTAGTCGCGACCGCGCAGCAGCGCCAGGGCGCGGGCGGAGGCGACCAGGCCGAGTGTCGCGCGGGGGCTCGCACCGATGTCGATGACGCCCTTGAGGTCGTCGAGGTGGTACTCCTCGGGCTCGCGGGTGGCCATGACGAGGCGCACGATGTAGTCGGCGACGAGCTCATGCACGGCGATCTCATCCGAAGCCTTCTGCAGCGTGATGAGGCTGTCGGGGTCCAGGATCTGGGCGGCCACCGGCGGGTCGACGCTCATCCGCTGGAGGATCTGCATCTCCTCGGTGGCGCTCGGGTAGGAGACGCTGACCTTCATCAGGAACCGGTCGCGCTGGGCCTCGGGCAGCGGGTAGACGCCCTCGGACTCGATGGGGTTCTCGGTGGCGATGACGACGAAGGGGCGCGGCAGCGGGTGCGTCTTGCCGGCCAGGGAGACCTGGCGTTCGGCCATGACCTCCAGCAGCGCCGACTGCACCTTGGCGGGCGCGCGGTTGATCTCATCGGCGAGGATGAAGTTGACGAACACCGGCCCGAGCTCGACGTCGAACTGCTCGGTCGAGGGGTGGTAGATGCGGGTGCCGACGATGTCGGAGGGCACCAGGTCCGGTGTGAACTGCAACCGCGCGAACGACCCCCCGACCACGGTCGCGAGGGTGCCGACGGCGAGGGTCTTGGCGACGCCGGGCACACCTTCGAGGAGGCAGTGCCCGCGGGCGAGGAGGGCGATCACCATGCGTTCGACCATGTGTTCCTGGCCGACGATGACCTTCTTGACTTCGGCTACGCTCTGCTGCAGCAGCGCCGCGGCCTGGTCGATGTCCCCTACAGCGATGGTCATGTAGTCCCTCATGGTCAGGGTCCGTGCAGCGCCAACGTCCACGACCCTATGCGATTCGGCTGAACGGGCGCTGGGTGGCGAGGCTGTTAGTGTGTCGCGCGCCAGGCCTGAGGCAGGCCGGCGGCGATGGGAGGGCAGGGCCGCACATGCCGAAGCCGCTGCAGTTCGGGGACCCCGCGGAGCTCGGGCCGTTCCGCTTGGAGGCGCGGCTGCACGAGTCCGCGGCCGGCATCGTCTACCTGGGCAC
>DASQPY010000575.1:0-2231 GCA_035643735.1 Actinoallomurus sp.
ACCGGGTGGCGGAGTCGGCCTTGAGGACCGCCACAACGCTGAGCTCGGCCGCGGCCAGCACGAAGGTCGCGGCGAGAGTGACGCCGAGCACGGCGAGGAGCGCCGGTGTCAGCCACTGCCGCCGGGGCACCACCGCCTCGACGACCTCGCGCTCCTCCTCCGTACGGGTCGGGGGGTTGACCACCAGAAGCGTGACGCCGGAACCGACCAGGCCCAGCCCCACCAGCGCCATGGTCCAGTCGCTGCCGAACGCGGCGGTGGCGGAGACCGCGACCGCCGGGCCGATCATGTAGGAGACCTCGACGAGCATCGAGTCGAGGGTGAACCCGGTACGGCGCTGCTCGGCCGGGACGGCCGCCGCCACGCACTGGCGAATCACGCTGAACACCGGCAGCGCCAGCACACCGGCGACGAACGCCGCGGCGACCAGCGGCCAGTACGGCAGGAACGCGGCCGACAACCAGAACGCCAGCTGGGCGCCCGTGGTCACCGCCAGGACCGGCCGGAGCCCGTGCCGGTCCACGAAGCGCCCGGCGACGGGGCCGCCGACGGCCACTCCGGCGGTCGAGGCCGCGCCGACCAGCCCTGCCTGCAAGAAGCCGAGCTTCATGCCGTTGACCACGTGCAGGGTCAGCGTCAGGCCGGTGGCGATCACCGGGATCCGGGCGAACAGCCCGACGAGCAGGAGCGTGCGGACGCCGGGATTCGCCAGCACTCTCCGGTAAGGCTCAACTGTCATTGTGGTCACTTACCTCCGCCGACATTCTGGCAGTGACCACCGACAGCACGGAAACGGATTCCCGGGCCGGAGAAGGCGGCCGACGACCTCCGAAGAGGGCACAGGCGCGCTCCTGAGCGTGATATCTCGGCGGTCTTCAGGTCCAGTCACGCGCCCGGGGACCAGATGGCCGGCGGGAGTGCTCCCCAGACCTCCCGCCGGCCCTGACGCACGCGACACGACGCTGAGGCGGCTACCGCCGCCAGCGCCCCCACCAGCCACGCCGCGAACGGCGCTCCGGCTCAGCGGAGACGGCGGGTACGTCTTCGAGCGCGTTGCTGAGGTACACCAGGCGGAACTTGCCGATCTGGACCTCATCGCCGTTGGACAGTGCCGCCTCGTCGATCCGCTGACGATTGACGTAGGTGCCGTTGAGGCTGCCCGCGTCGCGTACCGAGACCTGCGCGCCGTGCCGGTAGAACTCGCCGTGGCTCCGGGACACGGTCACGTCGTCAAGGAAGATGTCGCTTTCCGGATGGCGGCCCGCCGTGGTGGTCCTACGGTCCAGGAGAAACCTGCTTCCGGCGTTCGGTCCTCGTCTGACGAGGAGGAGGGCGGTGTTCGGCGGGAGTGCCTCGACTCCCGGTTGGTCGGCCGCCGGTTCCTCGGCCTGCTCGGCCTCGACGGCCGCTTCGATCGCGCTGAGCGACATCGTCGATGTCGAATCGCTGGACTCGCCCATCACCGGTGGAACGCCCCCGGTGAGCGGAGTACCGCAATTCGAGCAGAAGTGGGCACCCTCCGAATTGGCGTGACCGCACTGCGTGCAATAGACGCTCGGCATCGTCGGCTCCGCCTCCTTTCTTTGGCCTCAGGGGCTCGTGGCACCGTACGGCACTGAGGACGAACACTCACCACCGGATCGTTCCGTCCCTCCGCGGACGCACCGTCCCCGGCGCCGTTGCCGGGCGGGTGCGCGACCACTCAGCGTCACACCTATGGTTGATCATGCCCGGGGGTTTGGTGCCATCGCGTGTGGAAGGAAGTATGTGTGAGGATCCCGAGGCGTCTCAACGCCGTACTGGACTGGGCCGCCGGCAATGCCCGAGTCATCTTGACAGTCCTGCCCTTGGTGGTGGCCGCGGTCGTCGTGATGTGGATGCCCGCACTGGCCGCGTTCGCGGTCGGCGTCGGCGTCGGCGGTGTGGTGGTTCATGTCCGGATGAGTGCGAGGGTGGCCCGGCTGCGCGCCGAAGCCGACGACCTGCTGCGGGAGAACGGCGCGCTGCGACATCAGAAGACCGTGATCGCCAAAGCCGGCGCACGGGCGGCGCCGTCAGAGAGTGTGCTCACGCAGAAGTTGCCGAGCATCCCTGAGGGTGACGTCTGACGCAGGAGGCAAGCCGGACGGCGCGTACCGCGCCTGGGGCCACGTCCCCTACGAGCGAGCCTGGGACACCGGCCAGGGCCGGGCCGCCGAATCCGGCAACATCCTCGAACGCAACAGCGCGAG
>DASQPY010000576.1:0-2168 GCA_035643735.1 Actinoallomurus sp.
GTCCGGCACCGGGACGGCGGTGACCCGAGCAGCTCCCGCAAGTCGCCGGGGCGCAGCGAGTACGAGGCGATCACGCTGGAACGCGGCGTCACCCACGACCCCGAGTTCGAGAAGTGGGCGAACAAGGTCTGGAACTTCAACTCCGGGCTCGGCGCGGAAGTGTCGCTCAAGGACTTCCGCAAGGAACTGACCATCGAGGTCTACAACGAGGCCGGACAGCTCGCGCTCGCCTACAAGGTCTTCCGCTGCTGGGTCTCGGAGTATCAGGCCCTCCCAGACCTTGACGCCAACGCCAACGCGGTGGCGATCCAGACCCTCAAGCTGGAGAACGAGGGCTGGGAACGTGACTACGACGTCGGCGAGCCGACCGAGCCGAGCTTCGTCGAGCCCTCGCCGTGACCGGAGCGATGATCCGATGCTGCGAATCTGGGAGGCAGGGCTGGCCGGGTCGCAGGCGACCCGGGCGGTGCGGATGCTGAGCGCCGCCGGCCACACCGACGCCGACGCCGACGCCGACGGCGGCGTCGAGACGTTGAGCATCGGACGCCGCGACGCACTCGTTCTGGGCCTGCGGATCCGGCTGTTCGGCCCGCGCGCCGAGGCGGTGGTGTCGTGCCCCGCCTGTGCGGAGGAGCTGGAGATCGGTTTCGATGCCACCACGCTGCAGGCAGACGCCCCCCAGCCTCCTGCCGAGCTGGAAGCCTCCGCGGCCGGTCACACCGTTCGCTTCCGGCTGCCGCACACCGGCGACCTGCGGGCGGTTGCGACATTCGGCGGAGGCACGGACGATCTGGCCGCGGCTCGTGCCGCCCTACTGGCCCGATGCGTGCGCGAGGCATGGGACGCCAGCGGGGCCGAGGTACCGGCCGATGCCCTGCCCGCCGAGGTGACGGCGGCTGTCGCGACGGTCATGGAGCTGGCGGATCCGCAGGCTGTCGTGAGCGTGGCGGTGACCTGCCCGTGCTGCGGACACGCGTGGACGGCGCCCTTCGACGCCGTCGAGTTCCTGTGGCATGAGTTGGACATGGCGGCGCAGCGGCTGCTCGCCGATGTGCACCGGCTGGCCACCGCGTACGGCTGGAGCGAGCGCGAGATCCTCGCGATGGGCCCGGCACGGCGGGACCGCTATCTGGGGATGGTGCACCAGTGAGCGACTACCTCGACATTCTGGTCGCCCGGACGCTGCGGCCGGCTCTGCAGGTGCGCCCGCGGTCCGCCTCCCGTTTCGAGCCCGCCCAGCCATACGCCGGGGATTGGACGGAGTCTGTTCAGCGGGAAGCGGACGCGGAACCGCAGCCGGAGGCCACGCATGAGCTTCGTGCGTTCACTGGCCCCGCGCCTGTGGCCGCGTCCGCCCGCCCCGGGCGCCCCGGGCGCCCCCAAGCAGGTGCGAACCCGGCTCCCGAGCCGGTCCAGCCGACCGGGGATTCCACCGCCCACCCGCCTACCGGCCCCTCACAACACGGTTCTGAACCGCTACGCGCCAGGGAATCTCGCGCTGTGGCGGACAGAGCACAGGGGGCCCAGGCGTCCGTCACCGCAGTCACCGCGGGTGTCGGGGAGCCTCTCGCCAACCGGCCTCCGGCGGAGTTCCTTCCCGCCCCGGGGCCGGCAGCGCAGGTTCCAGTGGCGCAGGTCTCGACCGTCGACGACGATTCCGTACCTGCCTCCGCCCTCGCCGGACGGCCCCCCGTCGGCGCGGTCGGCCATAAGGAGCCTCCGCGCTCCGGTGCCGCGCCAGTCGAGCATCTTCCCGAGTTCGCAGATCAGACACCCCAGGCAGTACCCGCGGTCAGCGTCCGGGCGCAAGGCGTCTCCACCTTCGGTGTCCCCGACCAGTCAGTTCGGGACCGAACAGCCGTTGACCAAACCGTCTTTGTCCAGGCTGTCCCTGTCGAGGTGCACGGTGGGAGCTCCCACGCCGCTCCGGCCGCAGCGAGGGGCGCGCGGCGATCCGTGCCGGCGCCCGCTGGTGAGCTCAGCGGCGGATCGGAGCCGGGCTCCAAGACCCCCATCACCATCACGATCGGACGACTGGAGGTGCGACCGCCCGCGCCGGACCAGCCATACCATCACGGTTCCCGCCACCATGAGGCGCCGGAGCCTGCGCCGGCCCCGGCCATCCCGCCACCGCAGCTCAGCTTGACGGATTACCTGGCGCACCGGGC
>DASQPY010000577.1:0-2796 GCA_035643735.1 Actinoallomurus sp.
CGGGTCGCGCGGTCCAGGTCCTGGTTGACTGGCGGGCATGCAGGACACACCAGCGCGGCCGCGGAAGGCCGTGCCGGGCGACCTGGTGGCGGTGGTCTCCCCGTCCTTCGCCGCGCCCGGGTTCGCGCCAGAGGTGCACGAGCAAGCAATGCGCCGCCTGCAGGAGGTCACCGGTCTGCGCCCGGTCGAGTACCCGACGACCCGGCGGTTGGGAGCCTCGGCCCGGGACCGGGCGGCCGATCTCAACGCCGCTTTCGCCGACCCCGCGATCCGAGCGGTGCTCGCGACGATCGGCGGCGACGACCAGATCACCGTGGTGCCCCACCTGGACCCGGAAGCTGTCCGAGCCGACCCGAAGCCGTTCCTCGGCTACAGCGACAACACCAACATACTCAACTGGCTGTGGACCCAAGGGGTCGCCGGCTACTACGGCGGCTCCACCCAGGTCCACCTCGGAGCTGGTCCCGCCGTCGACGACGTGCACGCCGCGTCACTGCGGGCGGCACTGCTCACGGGCGAACAACTCGAGATCACCGAGCCGGGCGAGTCCGAGGACTTCGGAAGGGACTGGAAGGATCCCGCGGCGCTCACCCAGTACGGCGATCGCGATGCGACCGAGCCCTGGATCTGGACCGGGCCGAGCAAGCGAGTCACCGCCCGTACCTGGGGCGGATGCGCAGAAGTACTGCAGTGGATACTGACTGCGGGACGTTTCCCGGCCGACCCGGCCGTGCTCGACGGGGCGGTCCTGCTGCTGGAGACCTCCGAGGAGCTCATCCCGGCCCGGGAGTTCGGCCGAATCCTGCGCAGCCTGGGCGAACGCGGACTGCTCGACGCGGTCGACGCGGTCCTCGTCGCCCGCCCGCCGACCTCCAGTTTCGACGTCCTCGCCACCCGTGCCGAACGCGCCGCCCGCCGCGCGGAGCAACGCGACGTCGCCGTCGACACCGTGCAGCGCTACAACCCCGAGGCCACGATGGTCGTCGGCGTGCCCTTCGGACACACCCGCCCCCAGTGGATCCTCCCGTACGGAGGAACGATCACCGTCGACGGTCGCCAGCAGAAACTGTGGGCCGACTACGCCTGACCCACGATGCCCCAGGAGTGGAGCCGCCATGACAGAACCCGCGCCCCGCGTCGACGTCGCCAACCTCCCCGTGCCGACCGAAGGCGTCCTGGTGACGCTCTTCATCACCGTCCGCAAGGTTGCGCGGTCCCGGGACTTCTATTCGCGTGTCCTCGGCGGGACCGTCGTCCTGGACGAGAACCCGTGCATCGTCCGGCTGTCCAATTCGTGGATCATCATGAACCCCGGCGGGCCGCCCACCCCCGACAAGCCGGACATCTCCGTGGTCGACTACCAGCCCGGCAACACCACGTCGATCTTCCTGAACCTGCGGGTCGCTGACATCTGGGCCTGCTACGAGGAGTGGAAGGCGAAGGGGGCGGAGTTCGTCACGCCGCCGATCGATCGCGAGGCCGAGATCCGCTGCTACCTGCGCGATCCGGACGGATACCTCATCGAGGTCGGCCAGTCCACCGGCCTGCTGCACGGAACGCGTGCCGCCAAGCGGCCGGAGGATCTGCCCGGCTAGATGTCGTGACCTGACACGTTGTTGTCAGGCGGCCAGCCTGGAGATGGGTGGGTGTCCGCCGAGGGCGGAGTGGCCGCGTCGAGTGTTGTAGTGGGTGAGGAAGCGGTCAAGGCCGCGGCGGCGGGAGTGATTGCTGGTCCAGGGGCGGGTGTAGGCCCATTCGGTGAGCAGGGTGCGGTTGAACCGTTCGGCCTTGCCGTTGGTCCAGGGGCAGCCGGGTTTAGTGAAGCGGCGTTTGAGCTGCCAGGCGACACAGACCCAGCCCCAGTCGCCGCCGTGCCGGTAGACCAGGGCGTTGTCGGTCAGGACGCGGCGGACGGTGATGCCGTGGCCGGCGAACCAGGCCAGGGCGCGGTGCAGGAACCCGGCGCAGGTCGGGTCTTTCTCGTCGGTGAGTACTTCGGAGTAGGCCAGGCGGGTGTGGTCGTCGATGGCGGTGTGGATGTAGTCGTAACCGATCTTCGTCTTCTTGTGCCGGTTCGCGACGGAGACGGCAGCGTCTCGCCCGTGCAGCCGCCAGCCGCCACCGGCCGGGATACGGCCGAGCTTCTTCACGTCGACGTGGATCATCGCACCCGGCTGCTTGTGTTCGTAGCGGTTGCCGGCCCGTCGTGCCGAGCGGACCGGCTCGCCGGTGATCGGGTCGACCGACGCCAAGTGCGGCACCTGATGACGACTCAGAATCCGTCCGACGGTCGAGGGGTTGATGCCCAGTTCGGCAGCGAGCACGACCGCACCACGCCTGCGCCGCCGCCGCGCCGCCAGCACCCGCTGTTCCACACGCTTCGAGGTACGAGCCGGCATCCGCACCGGACGCGACGACCGGTCCGCCAGTCCCGCGTCACCGCCCTCGGCGTGACGGCGCAACCACTTGTGCACGGTCGCCCGCGACACCCCAAGCTGCTGGGCAACATGGGCAGCCGGCCACCCGGCAGCGACACGCTCGACGATCAGACGACGGGCGAACAGGGTCGTGCGGGCATTAGCGTGAGCCATAGAGGACCTCCTGCGAGTGAATGCCAGACACATCCACTCCGCCGGGAGGTCCTCCCACTTTCAAGCAGGCGCGCCGTCAACAACCTCCCGGGTCACGACAGCTAGGCGGCGACCCGGGCTAGGTGCCGCCGGCCGGTGAGGAATGCCAGCCCGTACAGCAGGGCCACGACGACGAGCAGCGACCGGTAGCCGGTGATCAGCGCCA
>DASQPY010000578.1:0-6288 GCA_035643735.1 Actinoallomurus sp.
CCTCGAAGGCATCCTTGACCTGTTCACCCCGTTCGGCCGCACCACGACCTCGATCGTCCACTCCTCGCCGGTGTCGCGGCGCCCGCTTCCGCTCGAGTAGCTCAGCCGACCATGCCCGGGTGCCGGACGACGGCGCCGAAGAGGTGGCCGAGCGTGTTGTACGGGGCGATGTCCGGCTGGGTCGCGCCGGTCGCGTCCGTGGCACGCGCCATCAGCGTGCGCCGCCCCGTACCCTCGGGACGCCACGGCAGCTCCCAGCGGAGCCACCCGGTGGCCTCCGCCGATCCACGCGTACGGGCGCGATACCGGCTCGCGCCGGTGTCCATCGGCCCTGTGGGGGATCCGGGTCGAATAAGGTGCCACATATGGCGGTGATGTCCGGAGACGTTGTGGCCGAGCTGGAGCGCGTACTGCCCACCGGCCGGGTCGTACGAGACGCGGATGTGCTGGCGTCCTATTCGCATGACGAGGCGGAATGGGCGCCGTACGGTAGCCCGGCAGCGATGGTACGGCCCCGCGACACGGCCGAGGTGGCCGAGGTCGTCGCCCGGTGCGCCGCCTGGGGTGTCCCGGTCGTCGCGCGCGGGGCGGGCACGGGCCTGTCCGGCGGCGCCAACGCCCTCGACGGCTGCGTGGTCATCGCGTTCGAGGCGATGAACAAGGTCATCACCATTGACCCGGACGAACGCCTCGCCGTCGTACAGCCCGGGGTCGTCAATGACGAACTGCGTAGCGCGTGCGCCGAGCATGACCTGTGGTATCCACCGGACCCGGCGAGCGCGCCGTGGTCGACCATCGGCGGCAACGTCGCCACCAACGCCGGTGGACTGTGCTGCGTGAAGTACGGCGTGACCCGCGACTACGTGCTCGGCCTGGAGGCGGTCGTCGGGCGTGGCGAGGTGGTGCGGCTCGGCCGCCGTACGGCCAAGGGCGTCGCGGGGTATGACCTGGCCGGCCTGATGGTCGGCTCAGAAGGCACGCTCGGCGTCATCACCGAGATCACCGTACGGCTGCGAGGCAAGCGGGCCGCCGAGCGTACGGTGGTGGGCTACTTCGACTCGCTCGTCGCCGCAGGTCAAGCGGTCGCCGCGGTCTCCGCCGCCGGGGTCGTCCCCAGCGCGCTGGAGCTCATCGACCGGCACTGCCTGCGGGCGGTCGACGAGTGGCGGCACATGGGACTCGCGGACGGCGGCGACGTGCTGCTGCTCGGCCGCAGCGACTCTCCGGGCCAGGCCGGGGAGGAGGAGGCGGACGCGATCCTGGCCTGCTTCGAGTCGGCGGGCGCGACCTGGAGCACACGGTCGACGGACCCGGAGGAGGCCGAGGCACTGTTCGCCGCACGGCGGCTGGCCTACCCCGCCGTGGAGCGGCTGGGCCCGGTACTCACCGAGGACATCTGCGTCCCGCGCATGCTCGTACCGGAGATGCTCGCCCGCATCGAACGCATCGCGACGGAGCACGACATCCACATCGCCAACGTGGCCCACGCCGGAGACGGCAACCTCCACCCCTTGATGATCACGTCTCCGGACGACGACGCGGCACGAGAACGAGCCCAGGAGGCCTTCGAGCGAATCGTCGACGAGGCGATCGCGCTGGGCGGCACGGTCACGGGGGAGCATGGCGTCGGCCTCCTGAAACGCCGGGGCCTGCAGGAGGAGGCCGGCCCGGTCGTGCTCGGGATGCACCGCGCGATCAAACAGGCCCTCGACCCCGCCGGGATCTTCAACCCGGGCAAGGTCTTCACCCTGGACACCTGACGGTGCGGCGCCGCCTGGTCGCTCGTGCCGGCGGTGTTATGCGGTCTCGCGCCGTGTCATGCGCATGTGCCTGTGAGATGTTGCCCACGCCTGCTGCCCGGACAGTAGTCGACGGTGGTGTGGGGCGGGGGGCCGTGCCGTCAGGGCCACGTCTCGCCTCCGGCGTGGTGTTGCCTCGGGTGCGGCGCCGGCGTGTCAGCTCGCTGCGGCAGGGGCAGCTTGCATTTCGGGATGTGGGCACTCTGCCTTCGGGTGGCGTCATGCCGCGCCTCCCGCGGCTCCCGAGAGGACCTGCCCGCCGGGCGGGTTCTTGTGCTATCTACCCCGTGCTATCTGCGCGCCCCGCGCGTTCCCCGCGTCCCGCGTCGCGCGCGTTCCCGGGCCTCGCGTCTGCGCCTCGCGTCCGCGTCGCGCGTGTTTCCGCGGATCGCGCCCGTGTGTCCTGCGCCGTTCCCGCATCTCGGGTCGCGCGTGTTTCCGCGCCTCGCGTCCGCGCCCCGCGCGTTTCCGTGCCCCGCACCCGCGTGCCCCGCACCCGCGCGTCTCTCTACACCCCGTTTCCCCCCTGCCCCCCGGCGCCCCGCCCCCGCGTCTCGGGGGTGGTGGGGTGGTCAGAGTCTGGGGCGGTACATGTCCCAGAGTTCGCCGAGGAAGAAGCCGGCGAAGCGTTCGAGGGTGGATGGGCCGTGAGGGCCGGAGGTGCGGAATGTCGTCAGTTGCCGGGCGAAGTCGTCCATACCCAGGTGCAGGATGCCGGCGCCGGTGATGGGGGCCTCGTCGTCGGCGCCGTCGGGGACGTGGCCTTCGAGGAGGCGGAAGTAGAGCGTCGTGGTGTCCGGCCAGAGGCGGGTCGCCGGGTGGCGGCGGATGTCCTTCCAGCCCGAAAGGGTGCGGGGCCGGTTCGTTCCGTCGGTGAAGTGCAGGCGGTATCGCATCAGTCGGCGATCCGGCGCATCTCCCGGCGAGAACAGGTTGAACCAGCCCCGCTCGACTTGACACCGGCCCCCGCAGCCAGCGGCGTCAATCCATCCCTCGGCCTGAGCGGTGTGCTCCGGCTCCTCGAGAAAGCGCTCCACGTCATCGACCGTGATCTTGAGCCGGAAGCCGAGCGACTGCCCGGCTTCCCGTCCGGCTTCTTCTCCCGGTCCCGGAGCGTTCTCTCCGTCGGTGTAGAACCCCTTCATTTCTTCGGTGAACGACAGCGACGTGCGATCCGGAGAACCCCCGGCGTCCTCCGCGACGCCCGCCGTGCCGTTCACCGTCCCCCCGGCCGGCCGCGGGTGAACGCGGCCGGTGTTCTCGAGCAGGCGGGTGGACATGCGGTCCGCCAGCGCTGCGATGGTGAGTGACGGGTTGGCCCCCACGGGGCCCGGAAGGGCCGCTCCGTCGGCGATGTAGAGACCCGGGAAGCCGTGCACCTCGCCCCAGGGGTCGCAGACCCCCTCACCCGCGTTGCGGCCCATCGGCGCGCCGCCCAGAGGGTGCACGGTCACGATCCGCTTGCGGAACCAGATGGGGTTGTCCGCATAGGTCGCGCCCAGCACGTGCGCGACGCGTCGCATGGTGGCGCGCAGCCGGTTGAAGTACGCCTCGCTGGTCTCGGTCGTCCACCTGACGTCGAGGCGCCCGCTCCGGAGCCGGAGCCGGCCGTCCGGGACGTCGCGGCCCATGCCGAGCAGCGGAAGGGAGCTCATGGACAGGGCGCCGTCGCCGATCAGGTCCGAGAGCTCCTTGGAGGTGCGGGTGTCGGGTGCGTTGGAAATGAAGGCGCGGAAACGTTCGAGCGCGAGCCGTACCATCCGGGCGATCTCGTGCCCGAAGTCGGCCTCCTCGACCATCCAGTTGACGAAGCCCGGGTAGCCGCCGTCCTGGATGTAGGCGCCACGCCCCGCCCCGCCGACACCGTCGAGCTCGTCGGGCAGCCGGATCGTGCTGGTGATGACCGGGCCCCGGCTCGCGTCGAGCGGGCGGACCCGCGCGCGGTCCTTGGCCCGTAGCAGGAAGGTGAGCAGGTCGCCGTTGCCGGAGAACCGGGTGCCGATCGTGTCGCTCAACCCGGGGAACCGGGCCCGGTCGCGCAGCAGCAGGTACGAGGTGCCGTACGTGCCGGCCGCCAGCACCAGGCGATCGCAGGAGATCATCCGGTGCGGCAGCTTGCGTGCCTTCTCGTCCGGGTCGTGCACGACGAAGTCGACCTCGTAGCCGCCCTCGGGCCGGGGCCGGATCGCCTGGACCTCGTGCAGGATCCGCAGGTCGGCGCCATGGTGCTTGGCCGCGGACAGGTAGTTGTGGTCGAGGCTGTTCTTGGCGCCGTCGTTGCAGCCGATGTTGCACTCGCCGCACAGCCGGCAGGTCATGCGCGGCGCGTCGTGCAGGTTGCCGTACGCCGGCTTGACCAGCGGCAGGCCCAGGCCCGGCTTGGTCTTCGCGTCCGGGGCGAAGCTGACCGCGAGCGGCGGAAGCTGCCAGTCGAGCCCCAGCTCGGCCGCGGCGTCCTGCATCGCGTGCGTCTTGGGGGTCGAGGCGAAGGCGGGGACGTCCAGGGGGTACGGCCGGGCGCCGAGCATGCTCTCGACCGCGTCGTAGTGCGGATCGAGGTCGGCGCGCGTCACCGGCCAGCTCTCATACCCCCCGCCGGGAAGCGCCTCCTCGTTGACGAACCAGTGCTCGTCCTTGCGGAGCAGTACGTTCGCGTAGATCAGTGAGCCGCCGCCGAGCCCGCTGGAGACCACCGAGTCGAAACCGCGAAAGCTCCAGACGTCGAACAGCCCGTAGAGCCGCTCGGTCGGATCCCAGAAGGCGCGGCTCATCTCGGCCGGCGTGCGGGCGAAGCTGCCGGGCGGGTAGTCGCGCCCGCGCTCGAGGACCACGACGGACTTGCCGGCCTCGGCCAGCCGGTACGCCGCGACGGACCCGCCGAACCCCGACCCGACGACCACCGCGTCCACGTGCTCGGTCGCGGACATGTCAGGCGACCCGTTCGAGGCTGTGCTTGCGCAGGTGGGTCAGGATGTGCGGGAACACGTCGCGATGGGCGTTCTTTCCGATGAACGGATCGACGTGGCCGTAGCCCGGCAGGATCGCGAGCTCGTGCAGACCGGGGTTGGCCTTCGACAGGATCTCGTGGCAGACGATGTTGGAGTCGGTGAAGACGTGGTTGTGGTCGCCCGTCAGGAACAGGATCGGCGTGGTGATCGAGGCGGGGTCGGCCAGGTAGTCGGCGGGCAGGACCGTGTGCCGCGGGTCCGCGGGGTCGTAGCGTACGGCGTGCCCGGCCTTCACCATCTTGTTCATGTGGCGGTAGTAATGGACGCCGTTGGCGCCGAACAGGTCCGCCACCCGCTCGTGCGTCACCGGGTCGAGGTTTTCGTGCTGCCACAGGCCAGGATGGCCGGTGCCCCACATGAGACTGATCATGTGGCAGGCGCGGACGTCGCACTCGCGGTGGAACAGGGAGACGGCGCGCGAGAGCATCCAGCCGCGGGTGAACGGAGGGGAATTGCCGAACCGCGGGTCCAGGAAGGAGTAGCCGAGCAGGTACTCGAAGACCGCGGGACCGTAGATCAGCTTGAGCCGCGACCAGTTGGGCACCCGCGTGACCAGCGAGACGCTGTTGGACACCATGCTCGTGACGTCGACCAGGCCGGCGGCCAGGCTCATCGAGAACGACACCGACCCGAGGCACTGCGCGACGACGTGGACGCGCCGGTCGCCGATGTGGCGGCGCAGCTCACGCAGCGCGGCCGGATGGTCGTAGTGCGCGATGTCGTCGAGTGTGAACCGGTGGGTCTCGGTGTCGTAGGGGAACCGGTTGCTCATACGGAAGTCGAGCGACCAGACGTCGGTGTAGCCGTTGTCGAGCAGATAGGAGGTGACGTTGCGGTGCTCGGGCATGGTGAACATGTCCGTCGACGCCGGCAGCCCGTGCAGGAGCAGCACCACGTCGTCACACGGGGCGCGGTGGAACCGCGTGAGGTTGAGCCCTAGGCCGTCGTCGGTCCAGAACGGATGGCTGGACACCTCTGCGTCCGGTACGCCCTCGTTCGTGAACCGCGCCGGGATGCGACGCTCCATGAGTCTGCCCTCCGTTTGGCCCCGCCCAACAATGACA
This sequence comes from Actinoallomurus sp., assembly GCA_035643735.1. GTDB lineage: Bacteria > Actinomycetota > Actinomycetes > Streptosporangiales > Streptosporangiaceae > Actinoallomurus. The sequence continues at coordinate 5,872 of DASQPY010000578.1, forward strand.
AATCCGGGCGGGCGCGCGGCATCGTGGTAAACCCTGATTCTTTTACGCAGGACTAAGGGGTCTGGTTCAGCACGCTGACGACGCCGACCCGGGAGGTGACGCCGAGCTTGGTGAAGATGTGGGACAGGTGCGTCTCGACCGTCCGGATGCTGAGGAACAGCTTTTCGGCGATCTGCTGGTTGGTGTGTCCTTCGGCGACGAGCGTGGCCACCTCGAACTCGCGTTTGGACAGACCGTGCGGGCCGGGGGACCGGCGGCCCTTGCCGGGCACGCGTACGCCGAGCCGGCGCTGCTCGCGTACGGCCCGGGCGCGCAGGGCGCTCGCCCCGCACTCGCCGAGGATCTCGGCCGCGGCGCGCAGCTCCTTGATGGCCGTGGCCCGCTCGCCGGCCCCGGCGAACGCGAGCCCGGCGTAGA
>DASQPY010000579.1:0-6046 GCA_035643735.1 Actinoallomurus sp.
CAACGGCTGGGCGAATGCGGCGTGGACGGCCGCGCGCAGGTCCTCGAGTTCCCGGCAGGGGTCATGGAGTTCCGCCAGCGTCTCGACGAAGGTCCAGATCGCCACGTCCCGCCCGAGCAGCCAGTCGACCAGCGCCGCCACCGCTCCACGATCCTCATCGTCGGCGGTCCGCCGCCGCGAGAGCCGATCGGTCCAGCGGCCTCGGGAGCCCGGCACCGCTTCGCCGAGCTCTTCGGAGACCAGTTGCGCGCACATCTGCCTCCCGCCGGCCTGACGCATCAGGTCGACGCCGAAGAAGGCCTCGACGATCCGGTCCCGGACCGAATCGACGATCGCCCCGCCCGTCATTCGCCGAGTCCCCTGGCCAGCTCGCGCAACCGCTCGGTGCGCTCCACCTGCTCAAGGCGTTCGCAGAGTTCATCACGCCAGTCAGGCTGCTGGGTACAGATCCAGAAGAGTGAGGCGACGTCGGCACGGTCATTCGTGCTACGAGGAATGGACAGTGAGAAGTCGAGCGGCAGCTCGCTGACGATCGTGTGTCGCGACCGGGAGTCAGCGAGCGCGGGAACGGCCATGGCCGCACCGACGACTTCCAGCAGTTGCCTCTTGGTCGTCGCACGGCTTCCCAGGCTCCGCCTGAGCTTTTCGATGCGGTCCCGAAGGCTTTCGTCCTGCAACGTGTCGGTGACGGGTCGCCAATAGATCTTTTCCATCGGACACATCCACCCCAGGCGATCGCTCGCGCGTCTGGCGGCCGCGCGCGTGATGCCGAGGACCTTTCCGGTGTCGTCCGCGATCACTCCGGCTCCGCTGAATCCGTGTTCCACGGCCGGACCCGTGGTGTCGGCTCGATTCATCTGCACCAGCTCACCGGTGTACCCGGCGAGCTGGGCACGGGCGATGAGCCCGCGGCGCGGCTCCGAGTGAGGGAAGCCGTGGATCCGCACGACTTGTGCCGTGCCGGCGGAGCTGACTCTGGCAAGGACCGGCTCTCCCACGTCACGCAGGGCCGGCCCGACCACGCTCAGCCCGGCGATGTCACCGCTGTCGTTCTCGGGGGGCAGCCAGCACGCGATCTCGGCCTCCCGTGCCCTCAGCGCGGGACGCATCGGCAGATCGAACTTCACCCGGCCGGGCGGCGGATCCGGCCGGATGTCGGCGCCCAGCGCTCGCGCGACGACATGGGCCGCCGTCAGCACGTACCGTCCGCCGAGCAGTATGCCCGCTCCCCACGGGCGTTCGGCGCTGTCGAGGATTCTGACGCGCCAGGCGTCCTCAGTTATCATTGATTTTCGGCGCGCATTTAATGGTGACCGTAATGTGCCCCTCACCGCTCGCCTTGGCGATATAGGCCCCGGCCTCTGCCGAGCATTTCACCCCGAACTCGACGGTGATCTCTCCTACCCGAGTGGCGGGAAGGTCCATATCGGCGATCTCCGTGACGACGGTTTGGATGGTCTTCCGTACCGCCCCCAGCATCTCGGTCAGCCGCCGGGGTGCCACCACGATCTTGTCGTCGCGCGCACTGATGAGGTGAAAACCCGGATCCTCCTCGGAGATCTCCACGACAATATCGCGGCCGTCCGCACCCCGGAAGGCCAGAAGTTCAGACACCGTGCCCCCCATCAACAAGAAGTGCTCATATTATGCACCTCTGCGCAGCCGACGCCTGCATGGCAAATGACGCATAGGGGGAGCTCAGGCTCAGTGCGTCAGATCTGCTGTAAAGCCGGCCAATCATGGGAGAGGCCGGGATCAGCGGTGCAGGGTACCGATGTGAGCGCGGAACTCGCCGGTGATCCGGGCGTCGGTCAACGATGCCAGGAACTGCCCCGGCCCGTCGAAGTCGGGCATCTCCACGTACGCCGCGCCGATCCCCTGCGGGTCGTGGGCGTCCGAGCCCGCTGCCACCGGCAGCCCGTGCTCGGCGGCGAAACGCGCCGCGCGTCGGTTGTCCTCCTGATCGGCGATCTTGGCGTTGAATGCCTCCACCACGTCCAGCGCATCCATCGCCCGCAACCTCGCCAGGCCCTCGGCGCCCAGGCTCGTCCGTGACGCGTCGAACGGATGCGGGGCGTACACGAGGCCGCCCTGCGCGCGTACCCGTCCCGCCGCCTCCTCCAGCGGCAGGACGTACGGGACGCGCTCGGTCAGGAAGAGGCCGATGATCTCGCCCGCGTGGGTGCGGATCTCCTCGCCCCCGACGACACGGGCGTCGATCTCCCGTGCCAGCGCCTCGTGCGCGCCGGCGAGGGTGTGGTGGTCGGTCACGCAGACGACGTCGAGGCGCTCCTCGCGTACGCGTGCGGCCAGCCGTTCGACGGTCGTGACGGCGTCACCGGAATGGACGGTGTGCAGGTGGCAGTCGACCCGCACCCGTCTCACCGGAACGTCGCCCGGCCCCGGTCGATGACGACCGTCCCGTCCTCCTTCGTCGTACGGAACAGTGCCGTTCCCCCGTCGGCCCACATGGAGACCGTCAGCGACTCACCCGGCAGCACCGGGCTGCTGAACCGGCCCGACATCGAGGCGAACCGCGCCGGGTCGGACCCGGCCAGCGCGTGCAGCAGGGCACGGCCGGTCACGCCGTACGTGCACAGGCCGTGCAGGATCGGGCGGTCGAAGCCGGCGCGGGCGGCGAAGGCCGGGTCGGAGTGCAGTGGGTTGCGGTCGCCGGACAGCCGGTAGACCAGTGCCTGCTCGGGCCGGGTGAGGTAGGTGACCTGGTGGTCCGGCTTCCGGTCCGGGGCGGCCCAGTCGTCACGCGGCCCCCGGTCGCCGCCGAATCCGCCCTCGCCGCGGATGAACGCCGAACTGCGCGAGGTGATGACGGCCTCGCCGGTCTCCGGGTCGACCGCGGTCGCCTCGGACACGACCAGCGCGCCCGAGCCCTTGTCGTAGATGCCGGTGACCTTCGACGTCGCGCGTACCGTGCCCTCGGGGGGAAGCGGCCGGTGCAGCTCGAACGCCTGCTCGGCGTGGACGAGCATCGCCGGATCGAAGTCACCGATCCGGCGCGCGCCGGGGACCTGGGCGAGCAGCACCGCGTACGTCGGCAGCACCTGCTGGGCCACCCCGCCGGTGTTCTCGGTGGTGAAGGCCAGCTCCTGCAGCGGGTCGTCGATCCCGGCGCCGACGCCGACCGCGTACAGCAGCGCGTCCTTGGAGGTCCAGGAGCGATCGTGGGGCGCGGACTCGACGCCGATCGCGCCGTGGTCGATTGCCATGTCAGCTGCCGTCCTCGGGAGTGCGGCCGTCGGGCAGGACGTTGGGCGCGGCCTTCTCGACGAGCCCGGGAATGATCTCGCCGAGCTCGGCCGGGTCCCAGCGTGCGCCCTTGTCGGCGCCCGGTCCGGCGCGCCAGCCCTCGGCGACGCTGATAACGCCGCCCCGCACGTTGAACACCCGGCCGGTGATGCCGCGTGCCTGGTCGGAGCCGAGCCAGACGACCAGCGGGGCGATGTTGTCGGCGGCGCGCGGGTCGAAGTCCTGCGGGCCGTCGCCGGGCTGCCAGCGCACCAGTCCCTCGGTCATCCGGGTGAGCGCCGCCGGGGCGACCGCGTTGACGGTCACGCCGTACCGGCCCAGCTCACGGGCGGCGATGACGGTGAGCCCGGCGATGCCTGCCTTGGCCGCGCCGTAGTTGCCCTGGCCGGCGTTGCCGTAGATGCCCGACGACGACGTGGTGTTGATGATCGCGGCGTCGACCGGCTCGCCCGCCTTGGACCGGGCCCGCCAGTACGCACCGGCGTGCCGCAGCGGGGCGAACGTGCCGCGCAGGTGCACGCGGATGACGTCGTCCCACTCCTCGGCGGTCATGTTCACCAGCATCCGGTCGCGCAGGATGCCCGCGTTGTTGACGAGGACGTGCAGGTCGCCGAAGGTCTCGACGGCCGAGTCGATCAGCCGCTTGGCGCCCTCGAAGTCCGAGACGTCGTCGCCGTTGGCGATCGCCTCGCCGCCGTCCGCCCGGATCTGGTCCACGACCTCCCCCGCCGGGCCGGTCGACGAGCCACTGCCGTCGACCTCCGCGCCGAGGTCGTTGACGACCACCTTGGCGCCCTGCTTGGCGAACTCCAGCGCGTGCCCGCGCCCGATTCCGCGTGCCGCTCCGGTCACGATGACGACGCGTCCTTCGACGATCCCACTCATGATGTCCCTTTTTTAGAATGACCTTCTAGAAAAGTCTCTGAAGGGTTAGCGTGCGTGTCAACCCCTGGGAGTCCCTTGCCCAGTCGCGACGAAAGGACCCGTTCATGGGCATTCTCGACGACAAGGTAGCGATCGTCACCGGTGCGAGCCGTGGCATCGGCGCGGCGATCGCCCGCCGCTTCGCCGCGGAGGGGGCGACGGTCGCCGTCACCGCCCGTACGGTCGACCCCGCGCAGTCGCGCCTGCCAGGCACCATCGGCGAGACCGTGGCGCGGATCGAAGCCGACGGCGGCACGGCCCGCGCGTACGCCGCCGACCTGGCGGACCCGGCCGCGCGCGCGTCCCTCGTCGCCGATGTCACCGCCGAGCTGGGCCCGGCCGACATCCTGGTGAACAACGCCGCCGTCACCTACTTCACGCCGGTCACCGAATTCACAGACCGGCGTTACGCGCTGATGTTCGAGGTCCAGGTGACCGCCCCGTTCGATCTCGCCCGGCTGGTCCTGCCGGGGATGCGGAAACGCAAGAGCGGCTGGATCCTCAACATCTCCTCGCTCGCCTCGCACCACCCGGCCCTGGAGGACAACCGCCTCATCGGCGGGACGGTGTACGGCATGTGCAAGGCCGCGCTCGAACGCTTCACGACCGGCCTGGCCGCCGAGGTGTACGGCGACGGAGTGCTGGTCAACTCCCTCGCCCCGAACCGCGTCGTGCCCACCCCCGGCACCCTCTTCCATCACCTGACGACCGAGGACGACCCGAACGCCGAGCCTCCCGAGGTGATGGCCGACGCCGCCCTGGCCCTGTGCGGCGGCACCGATCTGAGCGGCCGCATCGCCCTCTCCCAGGACCTGCTCACCGAGCTCGGCCGCTGATAGGAGCCCACATGTCCCCCCGGCTTTCCCTCATCCCCCTGGCCATGGCCGTCGTCGCGGGACTCGCCGTGTCTCCCGCCGCCTCCGCCTCGGCGGGTCCGGCCGCTCCCGGCGCCGGCCCGGCGAAAATCACCGGTCCGATCAAGTCCACCGCCAAGCCCGGCGACCCGTCCCACGACTACGTCTTCTACTCCACGCCGTACGACCTGAAGAAGGCCGGCTATGAGGAGCAGGAGTTCTTCATCTCCGGCACGGCCACGCGCTACACCCCGAACCCGACGGTCGACCAGCAGAAGCAGCCGGCGACGGCGATCGGCACGACGCCCTACACGACGCGGATCGTCGTACGCCGCCCGGTGCGGCCCGCCAAGTCGGCCGGGGTCGCCGTCGTGGACTGGCAGAACGTGACCGCCGGGCATGACATCGACACCGAGTGGGGCACCAGCGGCGACTACTTCGTCCGCCATGGCTGGACCTGGATCGGCGCGTCGGTCCAGCGGGTCGGCGTCAACGGCGCCACCACCGGCGCCACGGCCGGGCTGGGCCTGCGGCAGTGGAACCCCCAGCGCTACGGCTCGCTGGACGTGACGGACAACGGCGCCGTGGTCGATGACTCCCAGTCGTTCGACATCTACTCCCAGATCGCGTCACTCGCCAAGAGCAAGGACAAGGACAGTCAGAACCCGCTCGCCGACCTGGGCATCTCCCGCGTCTACGCGGCGGGCGCGTCCCAGTCGGGCCGCTTCCTCGGCGTCTACTACAACACCGTGCAGCCGTTGCGGCACGTCTACGACGGTTTCCTGTTCGCGCTGTCGGACAGCTCACTGCCGCCGCGCGACGGTGTCGGCACCAAGGCGATCAGGGTCTTCACCGAGAACGACATCTACCGCGGCTCGGGCGTGCCGAGCCAGACCGTCCCGGACAACCCGACCCTGCGGACCTGGCAGATCGCCGGCGCGTCGCACGTCCCCGCCTACTCGACGGGTACGGACGCGAGCGACTTCCGTACGACCCTGGGC
>DASQPY010000580.1:0-2516 GCA_035643735.1 Actinoallomurus sp.
GGTGAGGGAGTGCGCCCATCAGGTTCCCTTCCAGTGCGTGGACAAGACCCGACAGCGCGTGTAAACATAACGCACACATTGCGCGATAACAAGACACATAACTTCAGGGAGGCGATCATGCCGACAGCCGCGCCGACTGACCCCGCGCCCCGCTCGGTCAACCACGTTGCGTACCCCACGTGGGATTCCGGGATGACCTACCGCTTCTACACCGAGGTGCTCCGTTGCCGGTTCCTCGCGGCGATCAGCGAGGACCGGGTGCCCTCGACGGGTGAGCCGCACCCCTTCCTGCACACCTTCTACGGCTTCACCTCGGGGGAGTGCATCGCGTTCTTCGAGGTCGACGGGCTCGAGCGGGCCAAACCGGACGGAATCCCGTCATGGATCCGCCACCTCGCGCTCAATGTGGACACCGTCGAGGCGCTGGCGGAGTGGAAGCGGTGGCTGACCGACCACGGCGTCGAGGTGCTCGGCACCGTCGACCACGAGCAGACCTGGCAGTCGCTGTACTTCTTCGACCCCAACGGGGTGCGCATCGAGTTGACCGCGCAAGTGCGCGAGCTGACCGAAGAGGACTCCGCCGCCGGGATGGCGCTGCTCACCGAGTGGGCGGGTAAGCGCGGTCAGTCGCTGACCACTGGCGCGTGACGCCGGTGGCGATCGAGCGCGAAGTCGTCGCGATCCCACAGCCGACCGGCGGGCGGATCGACGTCTACTCCGGAGTGGCGCGGCTCGCCGGCACGTTGTGGGCGGCGTGCTGGCGCGACACGAGCCGCACCCAGGACACGGCGGTGCTGATTGTGCACCCCACGTCGAACTTCCTTGGCCACTACGCGCTGCGTCCACTGGCCGAGCTCGGCGTGGCCGCGTTCGGCCTCACCACGCGGTATCTGGGCAACGATTCCTGCCTGCTGATGGAGAACTGCGTACTCGACATCGGGGCCGCTGTCGACTATCTGCGCCGCGCCGGTTATGCGCGGGTGGTGCTGGTCGGCAACTCCGGCGGCGGCGGGCTCGCCGCGTTGTACCAGTCGCAGGCCGAGCACCCAACGATTACCGCGACGCCGGCCGGTGATCCGCCGGACCTGACGGCGACCACGCTGCCGCCGGTCGACGCGCTGGTGCTCGCGATGGCGCATCCCGGGCGCGCCACGGTGTTCACCGAGTGGCTCGACCCGGCGATCGTCGACGAGCGCGACCCGTTCACCCGGGACGCGGCGCTGGACATGTACGACCCGAACAACGCCCCGCCGTACGACGCGGAGTTCCTTGCCCGATATCGGTCCGCGCAGCTCGAGCGCAACCGCCGCATCACCGCCTGGGTGCGCGCGACGCTGGCGCGGCTCGCCGAGCGGGGCGCCGTGGACGACCTACCGTTCGTGGTACACGGCACCGCCGCGGACCCGCGGTTCCTCGACCCCGCCGTCGACCCTTCGGACCGTCCACGTGAGACGTTGTGGGGCGACCCGTGGCGGGCCAACCACCAGCCGGCGACGCTCGGGCACCTGACCAGCCTACGGTCGTGGCTGAGCCAGTGGAGCGTTGAGGACAGCCGCGCCAACGCCTACGCCGAGCTACCGCACGTCTCGGTGCCGGTGCAGGTCGTCTACGGCACCGCGGACACTGCGGCGTTTCCCAGCCACGCCAAGAAAATGTATGAAGCCGTGCGACACGACCGGCGCGAGCTGGTCGCGATCGACGGAGCGGGCCACTACTTCCGCGGCCAACCGGAGCTCGCCAGACGGATGTGCGAGCACATCGTCGACTGGGCCGCGCGGAACGGGGATTAGATGTTCTCCGGTGTGATCACAGTCGTCGGCGCCGGCCCGGTCGGCCTGACGATGGCCTACCTGCTGGCGCGCAACGGGATCGAGGTGCAGGTGCTGGAGGCGGGCGACGAGCCGAGCACCGAATGGCGAGCCTCCACGTTCCACCCGCCGACACTGGAGCTGTACGAGTCGGTCGGCGTTGCCGAGGAGATGCTCGCCGCGGGCCTGGTAGCCCGGCATTACCAGGTACGCGACCGGCAGGCGGGCCTGGTGGCCGAGTTCGACCTGGACGTGTTGCGGGAGGACACTCGATACCCGTTCCGCTTGCAGTACGAGCAGTACAAGCTGGCGCGACTGTTGCGCGAGCGACTCGCCGCGGCACCGAACGCGACGATCCATTTCGGACATGAGTTCCTCGGCCTCACGCAGGACTCGGCCGCGGTGACCGCGACCGTGCGCACCCCGACCGGCGTCCGCGAGGTCACCGTGCCCTACCTGCTCGGCGCGGACGGTGCGGGCAGTGCGGTGCGTACCCAGCTCGGCGTCGAGTTCACCGGTCTGACCTACATGGACCGTTATCTGCTGCTGTCCACGACGTTCCCGTTCGAGGAGCACCTGCCGGGCATCCGGCTGGTCAACTACATCGCCGACCCGGAGGAGCACATGATGCTGCTGCGGATCCCGGACGTGTGGCGGGTGTTGTTCAGCGTCCAGGCCGGCGACGAGGACATCGCGCTGACCGAGCTG
>DASQPY010000581.1:0-24641 GCA_035643735.1 Actinoallomurus sp.
GCGGCGTCTGGATCACGCCGTCGGTGACCGAGCCGTACGACGCTCCGGAGCTTCTGCACTATGCGGACGGGCAGTGGACCGAGGTACGGCCCCAGCGTCCGGACGGAAAGGTGCTCCGGGTGCACGACGTCACGACGGTGCCGCGCAGCCGCTCGACCTGGGCGGTCGGCGAGGTGTTCCCGGCCGACCGGGAGACCTCCGACGGCGCCGTCTGGGTGAACGGGCCGTTGCCGCACTGACCCGCCGGGGACGGTGAGGGGCCCGGGCTCCTCACCGTCCCGCCGGGGCGCTCACGCCATCGACACGAGGCGCGCGCCGCGGTCCGTTTCGATCACCGTGCCGGTGAGGTTGTCGGATCCAATTTCGAACCGTTACGTCTCGTCTCGAATTAAGTAAGCTACGAGGCCGACCTGCGCGCCTTCCTCGGCGCCACGTTCGCGCTCGGCAGCCGGCCGCAGGTGGTCGGCCTGCTCCGCGCGCTGATGGCCGAGGCGCAGATCAACACCGAGTTCGGCGAGCGGTTCCGCGAGACGTTCCTGCGGCACCGCCGGGACGCCCTGGGCACGGTCCTCGACCAGGCACGCGTCCGCGGCGACCTCCCCGCGAGCCCGGCGTCCGAGACCGTCATCGACATCGTGTTCGGCACCCTCTGGTACCGGATACTCGCCACCCGCAGGGACGTCGACCAGCGGCTCATCGAGGAGCTGATCACCCTGCTGACCAGGAGAGACAGATGACCGACCAGCGAACGATCCTCATCACCGGCGCGACGGACGGCCTCGGCCGTGCCCTCGCGGACCACCTGGCCTCCGCCGATCCCGGTGCCACTCTGATCCTCCACGGCCGGGACCAGGGCCGGCTCGACGCCGTCGCCGACGGCATGCGCGGCGCACGGCGGCCGATCACGCTGCGCGCGGACCTTGCCGAGCTGGACCAGGTGCGCCGGCTGGCCAAGGAGGTACGCGGCGCGACCGACCGGCTGGACGTGCTGGTCAGCAACGCGGGCATCGGCGGCGGCCTGCCCGAGGGGCGCGAACGCGGCACGAGCCGCGACGGGTATGAGCTGCGCTTCGCCGTGAACTACCTGGCGGGATTCCTCCTCACGCTCGAACTCCTCCCGCTGCTGCGCCGGTCGGCGCCGGCCCGGATCGTCAACGTCGCCTCTCTCGGCCAGCACCCGATCGACTTCGACGACCTCATGATCGAAAAGGGCTACAGCGGCGGACGCGCGTACGGGCAGAGCAAGCTCGCGCAGATCATGTCGGGCTTCGAGCTGGCCGCGCGGATCCCGGCCGCCAAGGTCACGGTCAACAGCCTGCACCCCTCGACGTACATGCCGACCAAGATGGTCCTGGAGGAGCGCGGCCACAGCATCGACACCCTCGAGGCCGGCGTCGTGGCCACCGACCGGCTCGTCAGCGGTGAGGAACCGGCCGCGACCACGGGCCGGTTCTTCGACCGGACCCGCGAGGCCAGGGCCAACGCCCAGGCGTACGACGCCGCCGCACGTACCGAGCTGTGGAACCGCAGCCTGGAGCTGGTCGGCCACGCCGACGTCACTCAGTGAGACGGCGCCCAGGAGTCGCCCACGGCGAGCCGTCGCGCCACCGCGATCAGCGCGCCCGCGGACGGGGAGAGCGAGTCCTGCCGCCAGACGAGTTCGAGGTCCACCGAGGGAAGGTCGTCGAGGAGGTCGAGGCTGACCGTCCCGGCGGGCGGGTCGTCGCGGAGCGAGCGCGGCACGACGGTGAAGCCCTCTCCCGTACGTAGCCGGTCGTGGCGGGCCTGCGGTATCGGGCTCTCCCAGGTGTCGAACCGCTCACCGGTGTGCATGAGTGCGGCGAGTACCGCGTCGTAGGAGTCCGGCGCGACGTGGCGCGGGAAGAAACAGAACGCGTGCCCACGCAGGTCCCGCAGGTGGATCGCCCCGCGCGCCGCCAGCGGATGCCGCTCGCCGAGGACCACGGCGAGCGGCTCACTGCGCAGCGTCTCCCGCGCGTACATGTCACGGTCCGGGATGCCGCGGCCGAGGACGACGTCGACGCGCTCCTCCCGTAGCGCGTGGTCCAGCTCCGCCGACCATGCCTCGCGCACGTCGACCTGGACCCCGGGCCGTTCGTCCGCCATCACCGCGAGCAGGTGCGGCAGCGTCTCGTGCGCCGCGCTGGGGATGTAGCCCACGCGTACCAGGCCGGTCTCGCCGCGCCCGGCCCGCCGGGTGTCCTCGACCAGGCCGGCGGCGTCGGCCAGGACCCGTCGGGCCGACTCGACGAACACCCGGCCGGGCTCGGTCAGCCGGGTCGGTCGCCGCTCGAACAGCTGGACGCCCAGGTCGCGTTCGAGGTCACGGATCTGCCGGCTCAGCGGCGGCTGAGCCATGTGCAGGCGCTCGGCCGCCCGCTGGAACCCGCCCTCATCGGCAACCGCGACGACGTACCGCATGAGACGCAACTCGACCACCACGCCCACACGGTATGCCCCTTCCGCTCCGGGCGTGTCGGCCCCCACGCCTAGGCTCCGCGATGGCGTGGAGAGATTGCGAAAGGTGGTCACATGGGTGCTCAGGACGAGGTGATGGAGCGGGTGGGGACGGCCATGGCGCTCTTCCACGGCGGCGACCGTGCGGGAGCCCGGCGGAGTTTCGGGCTGATCTGGGACGAGGTCGGCCCGGACGGCGACGCGTTCCATCGGTGCGTGCTGGCGCACTACATGGCCGACGTACAGGATGACCTCCGGGACGAACTGGCGTGGGACCTGCGGGCGCTGGAGGCCGCCGCCTCGCTGACCGACGACCGCGTACAGGAGCATCACGCGTCCTTGCGGATACGCGGCTTCTACCCCTCACTGCATCTCAACCTGGCCGAGGACTACCGGCGGCTCGGCGAGCCGGACAAGGCGCGGCACCATCTCGCCGAGGCCGAAACCCGGGCGGACGCGCTCGCCGACGACGATTACGGAAATGGCATCCGGGCAGCGCTCACCCGTCTCGCGGATCGCCTTTCGGAGTCCTGAGACAGCCATTCCCCAAAATGGCGGCATCGCATGGCGGCCGATTCTGGATCGGCCGCCATGCGTGCCCTCTATCAGGCCTCCGAAAGGCTCATCCGCCGGCGTTCGAGGTCGACGGCGATGATTCTGACCTGAATGCCGGCGCCGACCTCCGGCTCGCCGGACCAGGCGTCCCGGTGCAGCAGACCGTGAATGCCGTCTCCGACCTCGACGAACGCACCGAAGGGAACGACGCTGCTCACGCGTCCGTCGACGACTCCACCGGCGGCGTGGGCGGCCAGGAAGTCCCTCCAGGTGTCGAGCGAGACCGGGGTATGCGGCTGACTCATGTGATCACCTCCTCTCCGCACACGTCGTTTCGACGAAGCACGGAGAACCGGCGGGCCGCGAGCCCGCCCGGTGATCAAGGCATTGCCGGAGAACTCTCTCGCTCGTGGCCCATGGCCGATCCGGCAATCATGTTCTTTACATTAGCAAATGTTCCTGTCGCGGTTCAACGCCCGCTTCAAATTGGCGCGATACCCGGGAGGTATGTGCACGGAACCCAACCGGTCTTTGTGCTCTCTGCGTGCCGTCGCGAAGACTGGTTGCGGCCGGCATGACCGGCCCTCACCCGTGCTAGTGAAAAAGGACATGCTGAAGTCTCCGATGAGCCGTCCGGCGCCAACATAGCGGCGGCGATCCCAACCTGCTGATCGCCTCCCTGCGGAACCGAGCCCGGTCAGATGCCGGCCGAGGTGAAGAATCCCGGCTCGACGCCGGACCGCTGGGCCGCGATGGGGCCGAAGTGCGGGCACTCGGTGAAGTCCTCGTGCTCACAGCCCAGGGCGGCCTCGATCAGATCGAGGGACGCCCTCGTCTGAGCGATGCGGCGGGTGAGGTCGGAGCGATGGCGCTCCAGCGTCGCCCGCCGCGCCGCCAGCCGGGAGCGGCGATGATCGCGCGGATGTCACCCAGGCCGCCGGCGCGATCACGAGCGAGCAGGCCGCGGGCTGGACGGCCGAGCAGACCCGGCGCGCACGAGGCGGACGGCTGTTCCTGGCGGTCTCGATGTTCGCGCGAGCGGGGCCCTCAAGGGAGGCGTGCAGGTCAGAGCCCTAAAGCGGTCATTCCGTCGGTTACCCTCGTGCTCGCGGCGGTCCACCGGCTCGGCCGGAGCCCGCGGCGCGAAGCCCCCCGGGAGAGGATCGCTCGTCCATGAGTCGCAAGGTGATCGGCAACCTCATGCTGGCCCAGGCCTGCCTGTTCGGCGGGCTGCTGATGTGCGTCGTGCTCAAGCCGCACGGCCTGGTCGCCAATGACGGCATCAGTTACTACGGCACCTTCCGGCGGACCGTCGTCCCGTACGCCATCGCTCTGATCGGTTCCGGCCTGTTCACCTGGCGCGCCCTCTACTGGGCGGCACCGGCCTGGCCCGCGCCGCCCTACGTACGCGGGATGGCGAGCTGTCTCGCCGCGATGTCGGCGGGCGTCGTCCTCACGCCGTACAGCGTGAACCTGATGTTCGACTGGGTGCACACCCTGCTCGGCGCCGCCGTCTTCGTCCTCCAGCTCGTGCTCGGCGCCCGGTTGCTGGGCTGGACCGGTGGCGATTCCTGGGCCGCGCGCCTCCTCCTGGCCCAGTTCGTGAGCGGCGTCTTCTCCGCGGTCTTCGTTCTGCCCGAGCACGGTTTCCTCATCCAGGGGCAGCTCGCTTTCCAGCTCGCCTTCGCCGCACTGCTGATCAGGAGCGTGCGCCTGCTCATGCCGGAGCCGGCTCCTCAGCCCTGCTGAGCACCGTCTGTCAGGACGCGCTGGCGGCGGCGCGTTCGAGGAGCACCTGGCGTTCGCGTTCGTTGCGGGTGAGCGCGGCCGCCCGTTCGTACTCCGAACGCGCCTCGCCGGAGCGGCCGAGCCGGGCCAGAAAGTCGGCGCGCACGCTCGGCAGAAGATGGTAGTTCTTCAGCGCCGGCTCTCCCACCAGCCGGTCGGCGAGCTCCAGGCCCTGGGCCGGGCCGAAGGCCATGCCGAGCGCGACCGCGCGGTTCAGCTCGACGACGGGTGAGGGCGTGAGGTGGGCGAGCGCCTGGTAGAGCGTCGCGATGCGGGCCCAGTCGGTCTCCTCCGGCGTCCGCGCCTGAGCGTGGCAGGCGGCGATCGCGCCCTGCAGGACGTACGGCCCGAGGGGAGCCCCGGCACCCTCCGCGCGGAGGAGCGCGGCGAAGCCGCGGCGGATGAGGAGCTGGTCCCAGCGCCCGCGGTTCTGCTCCAGCAGCGGGATGGGCTCACCGGACGGCCCGGTACGCGCGGCCGAACGCGACGCCTGGATCTCCATGAGCGCGACGAGACCGTGAACCTCGGGTTCCTTCGGGGCGAGCTCGGCCAGGACGCGGCCGAGCCGCAGTGCCTCCTGGCACAGCGCGGGGCGCATCCAGTCGTCCCCGGCGGTGGCCGAGTATCCCTCATTGAACACCAGGTACAGCACCTCGAGCACCGACGAGAGCCGGGCGGCGCGCTCGGCCTCGGGCGGGACCTCGAACGGGATCTGCTTCTTGGACAGGGTCCGCTTGGCACGGACGATCCGCTGGGCGACGGTCGGCTCCGGCACGAGGAACGCGCGGGCGATCTCGTCGGTGGTCAGGCCGCCCAGCAGGCGGAGGGTGAGCGCGACGCGCGACTCGGTGGACAGGACCGGGTGACAGGAGATGAACATGAGGCGCAGGACGTCGTCGCCCACGTCGTCGTCGAGCGCGGCGTCGATCTCCGCCTCGGTCGCGTCCTGGCCGGTCTCCAGCTCGCGGCCGAGCTGTTCCTGTTTCGTCTCCAGGCGCTTGTTCCGGCGCAGGAGATCGATCGCCCGGTGTTTGGCGGTGGCCATGAGCCAGGCGCCCGGATTATCCGGGACGCCCGACTCGGGCCACTTTTCCAGGGCGACGACCAGCGCGTCCTGCGCGAGTTCCTCGGCGACGCCGACGTCACGCATCATCCGCGTCAGGCCGGCGATGATCCGGGCCGACTCGAGCCGCCACACCGCGTCGATCGCGCGATGGGTATCCGAAGCGGTCACCGAACGATCAGAGCACCGGTGCCCGCCTCTGCGCAAGCGCGCGACCTGGCCGCCCACCAGGCCGGGAGATCACGGACCGAAGACCTGGCGGATCTCGCCCTCGCCGTCTCCGACGATCTTCCAGAAGCGCTTCGAGAGCTCGATCGCCTCCTCCTTCGACCTGACGTCGATCAGGGCGAAGCCGACGACGGCCTCCTTCGCCTCGGCGAACGGGCCGTCGGTCACCGTGATCTCGCCGCCGGAGTTCTTGATGTGGACGCCGTTCGGGTCGAGCCCGCCGGTGGCGAGCAGCACTCCGGCCTGGGTCATCTCCTCGATGAACTTGCCCATCTCGATCATGAGGTTCTCGTCGGGCGGGGTGCCCGTGGCCTGCGGGTCGCCCGTGGTCATCAGCAGAAATCGCATCGCCGTGTCTCCTTGTGCAGTGGTTCGAAGTCGGGTCCGGCCCGGCCTTTGCCTACGCGTCGAACGGGACGCGGGCGGATCGACACATCGGCCGAAATTTATTTCTCGCGGAAAAATCGCCTGGCATGTCGATCCTGACGCCCCCCGTTCGACGCGTGAGCACAAGGCCGGGTTGAGACGCGACCCGGCCGGCATCCGGAAGGACCCACGACATGAGCACCGCGACTCTCTCAGCGCCCACGACGACGAACCGGCGGCGCGCCGCCGACATCACCCTGTGGACGGTCCAGGTCCTGCTGGCGGTCTTCCTGCTGTTCGCCTCGGCCGTACCCAAGTTCGCCGGCCAGCGGGACGCGGTGGAGACCTTCACCAAGATCGGCTGGGGCCAGTGGTTCCGCTACGTCACCGGTACGTGCGAGGCGGCCGGCGCCATCGGCCTGCTGATCCCCCGGCTCGCCACTCCGGCCGCGATCGGCCTGATCGGCGTCATGATCGGCGCGGTTCTCACCCAGGTGCTCGTCCTCGCCCCGGTGTGGGCGCTGCTGCCGGCCGGGTACGCCGTCCTCTTCGTGATCATCGCACGGTACCGGCGGCCGCGAGCGACCGTCCTCCTCGACTGGTTCGGGCGCTGATCGGGCCGCGAAGGCGTACCGACGGCCCGTGAGCTCCCCGCGGGCCGTCCCTTTTTTGCTTCAGGACGGCGATACGGCACAATGGAGACTTGCAGCAGGTGATGGGGCTCACCTCCAACCGCGGATCTCTCCGCTGACGGTCCCTGGCCAAGGTCAGGGAGGCACCATGCCCGTACGCCGCTCGCAGCCACGCGACACGATCACTCCCTGCGGGAGAATGTCGTGATGTCACGCGGCCCGATCGACCCCGACTCCCCGCCCACCGGCACCGGCGTCGGCCTCGACGAGCAGCCGGACGTCTTCCGCGGCCAGAGCTCCCCCCGGCGCGACCGGCAGCTCGGCATCCTGGCCGCGATCGCCCTCGGCGGCGGGCTGGGCAGTGTGGCGCGCTACCTCATCGCCACCGCCCTGCCGGTGCACGCGGGCCACTTCCCCTGGGCGACCTTCCTGATCAACCTGAGCGGGAGCTTCGCGCTCGGCGTCCTGATGGTGTTCGTCCTGGACGTCTGGCCACCCCGGCGCCATGTCCGGCCGTTCGTCGGGATCGGGGTCCTGGGCGGCTACACGACCTTCTCCACCTTCGCCGTCGAGATCCGCGGTCTCGCCGGACACGGCGCGTGGACGCTCGCCGACGCGTACGCCCTGAACAGCCTCGTCGGTGGTGTGGCGGCCGTGTGGTGCGGCATCGCGCTCGCCCGGCTCATTGCCGGACGGCCCATCAGGCGGGAGAAGGAAGGACGGAGCACATGAGATCGCAAGGCCCCGCACGCCGATTGACGATCTTCATCGGTGACACCGACCAGCACCACCACCGGCCGCTCTACACCGAGATCGTGCACCGGGCGCACGCGTACGGGCTCGCGGGCGCAAGTGTCTTCCACGGCATCGAGGGCTACGGTGCCTCCTCTCACATCCACACCAGCCGGATCCTGTCCCTCGGCGACGACCTGCCCGTCGCCATCGTGATCGTCGACACCGAGGACAAGATCGACGGGTTCCTGCCCGAGCTCGACGGTCTCATCGACGAGGGACTCGTGATCATCGACGACGTCGAGGTCCACCGGTACGCGGGCCGGGCCGGTGGCCGGGGGAAGGACAGCACGCGATGACGGTTCTGCTGGTCTTCGCCGGCGGGACCATCGGAGCCCCCGCCCGCTACCTGCTCGACCGGGCCGTCCAGCGGCGCCACGAGAGTGTCTTCCCGTGGGGGACGCTGATCGTCAACCTGATCGGCTGCCTGGTGCTGGGCGTGCTCACCGGCGCCGCGCAGTCGCTGCCCAAGGATCTGGTCGTCTTCGCCGGCACCGGCTTCTGCGGCGCCCTCACGACCTTCAGCACGTTCGGCTTCGAGACCACCCGCCTCCTCGAGGAGGGCTCGCTGATCGAGGCCGGGCTGAACGCGCTCGGAAGCCTGGTCCTCGGCGTACTGGCGGCGGCCGTGGGGTACGCCGCCGGTGTCGGGCTGTAACTGCGCGCCCGCAACAGCCGTGACCAGAGAAACGGCTGGTCATCCCCCTTACGCCGGAGATCACGCAGGTCGTCAAGTCGCTTCCGGCCGCCGTAGAGTGACAGCACGGCCGAACGTTCATGACCGTCTGTAATCGCCGCTCCGGGGGGATGCTCAGTGAGCGAACGGGCGCCGCGCCCGAAGCGATCGACGACCGATCCGCGAGGTGGACTGACTCGCCGCATCGTCTTCGCGAGCGGGATCGTCGTCCTTCTCGCCCTCGGCGCGTACTCCCTGCTGTTCTCGGTCATCCTGGACCTGCGCGAATCGGCGAGTCTCGCGAACCACGCCAAGACGACCATGGCCTCGGCGAACCGCCTGCAGAGGCTGGTGACCGACCTCGAGACCGACGTACGCGGATTCGTCATCACCGGCGACAAGAGGCTGCTGGCGCCCCTGGACGACGCCCAGTCCGACGCCCTCGCCGAAGGCCGGAGGCTGGAGCGGCTCACCACGGAGAACGACCCCGCCCAGAGCACGAGGGCGCGGGAGATCGTGCAGGCGACCGAGGCGTACGTCCGCGAGTACTCGATCCCGCTCGCGACGGCGATCCAGCGGGAGCCCACGTCCGCGCGGTCGCTGGCGACGATCGCCGAGGGAGAGCAGCGGCTCGCGCCGCTGCGCACGCAGTTCGACGCCTTCATGGCCGAGGAGAACGACCTGCTCCAGTCCCATGAGAGTCGTTCGACGGCGGACGCGGCCCGAGCCACGATCATCGCGGCGGTCGGCGTGGGCGGGGCCCTGCTGCTCCTGCTGCTCTTCTCCGGTTACCTGACCCGTGCCATTCTCCGCCCGGTCCGGCGTACGTCGGCCATGGCCAGCAACCTTGCCGGCGGCGACCTGTCGGTACGGATCCCCGAGGTCTCACGCAACGACGTCGGCGTGCTCGAACGCACGTTCAACGTGATGGCCGGTTCGCTGCAGGCGGACCGGCAGCAGCTCAGGCGGGTCGTGGACGAGCAGGGGGCGCTCCGCCGGATCGCGACGCTCATCGCTCGCGGCGTCTCTCCGACCGAGATCTTCACCGCGGTCGCCGGCGAGCTGGGCCGTATCCAGGGGATGGAGTACGCGGTCGTCAACCGCTTCGATCCCTCCATGGTCGCGACCGCGGTCGGCCACTGGACCGCTCCCGGCGCACCGGACATCATGCCACCGGCCAACGGCCGCTGGCCGGTCGAGGAGCAGAGCGCGGCGGCGGAGGTCGCCCAGACCCGCCGGCCCGCGCGCGTCAACACCGACGACGCCACGAGCACGATCGGGACCTGGTCGCGGGTGCACGGGATCCGCTATGTCGTGGGTTGCCCGATCACGGTCGGCGGGCACCTCTGGGGCATGATCGCGGTGTTCTCACTCGACGTCGAGCCGCCGCCCAGCGACACCGAGGAGCGCCTGGTGGAGTTCGTGGAGCTTCTGGCCACAGCGATCGCCAACGCCGAGAACCGCAACGAGCTGCTCGCCTCGTCCGCCCGGATCGTCGCGGCCTCCGACGAGGCGCGGCGCCGTATCGAGCGCAACCTCAGCACCGGGCCGCAGCGGCGGCTTACGGCTCTCGGGAAGGAACTGCTGGAGACACAGGCGATCATCGGCCCGGAGCTCGATCACCTGAAGGCACAGCTGGCCGGGACCGCGCGAGGCCTGGACAGCGTGCTGGACGACCTGCAGGAGATCTCCCGCGGCCTGCACCCGGCGACGCTTTCGCGCAGCGGCCTCCGCCGTGCCCTCGAGGCGCTGACCCAGCGGTCGGAGGTCCCGGCCAAGCTCGGCGTGCACATCGACCGGAACCTGCCCGACCACATCCAGGTCGCCATCTACTACACCGTCTCCGAGGCGCTCACCAACGTGGCGAAGTACTCCCACGCCACCATCGTCAACATCGATCTGACCCTGGAGCACGCGACACTCAAGCTGCGGGTCAACGACAACGGCATCGGCGGGGCCGATCCCACCCGCGGATCCGGGCTGTTCGGGCTCAAGGATCGCATCGAGTCGCTCGGCGGGACGATCCGGGTGATCAGCCCCACCGGCGGTGGCACGTCACTGCTCGTCGACGTCCCGGTCCCGACCACCTGATTCCGGCCACTTTCTGACCTTTATCCCCGTCATGATGATGGCATGGCCAACACGAGCTCACGGACCCTGCGGCTGCTCTCCCTGCTGCAGACCCACCGCTACTGGCCGGGTGCCGAGCTCGCCGGCCGGCTCGGGGTGTCCGTACGCACCCTGCGGCGTGACGTCGACCGTCTGCGCGAGCTCGGCTATCCGGTCGAGGCCCATCGCGGTGTGGACGGCGGCTACCAGCTCGCCCCCGGCGCCGCACTGCCCCCGCTCGTGGTCGACGACGAGGAGGCGGTGGCGCTCGCCATCGGGCTGCGGGCGGCCGCCCAGGGAGCCGTGGCCGGCATCGAGGAGTCCTCGATCCGCGCCCTCACCAAGGTGGTGCAGGTCATGCCGCCACGCCTGCGCCGCAGGGTGGACGCGCTGCGGATGGCCACGGTACCCGCCGTGTGGAGCACCGGGCCGACCGTCGACTCGGGCGTGCTGACGACCGTCGCGCAGGCGTGCCGTGACGAGGAACGTCTGCGGTTCTCCTACACCGCGCATCGCGGCGAACGCACCGATCGGCACGTCGAGCCGCACCGGCTGGTCTCCCTCGGCCGCCGCTGGTACCTCGTCGCGTACGACCTGACCCGCCACGACTGGCGCAGCTTCCGCCTCGACCGGCTCGCCGATCCGGCCGGCACGAGCGTACGCTTCCGGCCGCGCGAGCTGCCGGCCGAGGACCCGGTGGCGTTCGTACGTGCCGGGATCGGCAACATCCCCGCTCCGCACACCGTCGAGGCGGTCGTGCACGCTCCGGGAGAACAGGTGCGCGCGAAGGTCGGCCAGTGGGCGACGATCGAGGATCTCGACGACGGACGGTGCCGCCTGCTCATGACCGCGGACTCCCTGGACTGGCCGACGCTGGCGCTGGGCACCATCGGCGCCGAGTTCGAGGTGGTCGGCTCGCCTGAGCTGGCCGAGCAGGTCCGCGAGTGGGGCGCGCGTTTCGCCCGCGCGACCGGCGACGTCACGCCGGGCTCGACCGCCGACGCCCCGAATCCCGCTCATAACGGTTGAACCGCCCTATGCGGTCTTCCGTGTAGGTAATGGACAACACCACCGATCCGTCATCGGAGGGCGGGCCGGGGATCGTTGCAATGGCCGGATCATCCGGCACCGTACGGAAGGGCCCCTGGATTGCCGTTCATCACGCGTTTTCGCCGTCGACCGGCCCAGGGGACCGCGGAGCCGGACGAGCGCTCGGAGCCGATGGAGGTCGTTGAGGGTGGCGAGGCCGGAGCCGCCGGTCCTCCGTCGAGAGGGCGCGTCATCGCGGCACGGGTGACGACCGCGCTGGCCTGCCTGCTGGTGCTGTTCGCCCTCATCGCGCCGAACGAGATCACCCGCTTCACCCCCGAGGCGTTCGTCCGCATCCCGCTGGAGGGACTGCTCGGCGTCGCCCTGGTCCTGATCCTGCCGGCGAGGGCGAGACGGGTGGCGGCGGCCGTCATCGGAGTGGTCCTCGGGCTGCTCGCCATCGTGAAGATCGTCGATATCGGCTTCTCCATGGTTCTGGCCCGGCCGTTCAACCTGGTGTTCGACTGGCCTCTCTTCGGCGGGGCCGACCAGTTCCTCACGGCGTCGATCGGCCGGGCCGGCGCGGTCGGCGCCGGGATTCTGGCCGTGGTCCTCGCCGTCGGCGTGCTCGTCCTCGTGACGCTGGCGGTGCTGCGCCTGACCCGCCTTGTGGTCCGGCACGACACCGGCGCGACCGGCGCCGCCGCGGTCCTCGGTGTCGCGTGGGTGACCTGCGCCGCCCTGGGCGCGCAGCTCGTCCCGGGCGTACCGGTCGCCGGCGTCGCCGCCGGTCGTCTGCTCCAGGTGCGTACGAGCCTGGAGGACCGCAGGACGTTCGCCAAGGAGGCCTCGGTCGACGCCTTCCGCGGCATCCCGCCCGACCGGCTTCTGACCGGCCTGCGCGGCAAGGACGTCGTGCTCTCCTTCGTCGAGAGCTACGGACGCGACGCGATCGAGGACCCGCGGTACGCCTCCGAGGTGGGCGCGGTGCTCGACGCCGGCAGCGGCCGGCTGCGTGCGGCCGGGTTCGCCTCCCGCAGCGCGTTCCTCACCTCACCGACGGCGGGCGGCGGCAGCTGGCTGGCCCACTCCACGCTGCTGTCGGGCCTGTGGATCAACAACCAGCAGCGTTACGACAGCCTGGTGTCGAGCGACCGCCTGACTCTCTCCAAGGCGTTCCAGGGTGCGGGCTGGCAGACGGCGGCCGTGATGCCGGGCACCACCACGGCCTGGCCTGAGGCGAAGTTCTACGGTTACGAACGCGTCTATGACCGGTGGAACATCGGGTACCGCGGCCCGCGCTTCAACTGGGGCACGCCGCCCGACCAGTTCACCCTGTCGGCCTTCCAGCGCTCGGAGCGGGCGAAGCCGGAACACGCACCGGTGATGGCCGAGATTCCGCTGGTCACGAGCCACGCCCCCTGGGCACCCACCCCGTCCGGCCTGATCGACTGGAACACCGTCGGCGACGGCACCGTCTTCGGCCCGATGGCCGCCGCCGGCGATAAGCCGCAGGACGTGTGGCGCAACCCGTCACGCATACGCACCGCGTACGAGCACTCCATCGAGTACTCGCTGAACGCCCTCATCTCCTACGTTGAGACCTACGGCGACGACAACCTGGTGCTCATCTTCCTGGGCGACCATCAGCCCGCCCCGCTCATCACCGGCCAGCACGCCGACCGGGACGTACCGATCACCATCGTCGCGCGCGACCCGGCCGTACTGGACCGGATCTCCACCTGGGGCTGGCAGGACGGCCTGATGCCCGGCCCCCACGCCCCGGTCTGGCCGATGAACGCCTTCCGCGACCGGTTCCTGACCGCCTTCGGATCTCCGGCACGGCCCACGCGCTGACCGGCCCGTTCCTGTCCGGTGAAGCCCTGGGGGACTTCCCGATAGCGGGACTGCCCGTCATCGTGCGCGGAGCCTCACGTCGCGGCTTCGGCCCTGGCGTCGTCCGGCAGCAGTGACAGGAGCTGTTCGGCGTGGGTGGGCAGCTCCACCTCCGCGAGGCCGGTGATGAGCTCCCTCAGCGGCACGAGCCGATCGACCAGGACGGTGTCGTCGGACAGCAGCAGGGTGGGCACCAGCGTGTCGAGTTCGGCCTCGCTCAGCGCCGGTCCGCCGAGTGCGCAGAGGGACTCCCCCTGGAGGCGGATGCGGTCGCGAAGCCCCACATTGCCGCCGGCACGCGCGATGAGGCGTTCGATGGTCCAGGTGTCGAGCGCAAGGCGGTTGTCGTAGAGGGTGTTGGTCCCCGAAGCGACGGAGGAGGCGGCGGCGATGGAGGCGGCGGTGACGATGGCCACGTGCGCCAGAATCTGGTCGGCGTTCCACTCACCGGTCGGCGGGATGGGGCTCGGGTCATCCGAATCGGCCACCGCGGCGGCGGCGTCGAGCAGCGCGCGGTAGGCGTCCCGGAGCGGGGCGGTGTCCAGCATGTTCTGCTTTCTGTGTTCGTGCGCGGAGGGTTGAAGACGGCGGGGGCCGCGGCGGCTTCCGTCTCAGGTGTGCGCGCGGTGCATCTCCCATGGCGCCTGCGGGAGGACGTCGCCGGTCTCGAGCAGCGACTTGAGGTTGGCCAGCACGGCCGGCCATCCCTGCGAGATCCCGCCCAGCATCGCCTCGTTGGCGAGCTTCTCGTGGGTCACGGTGAGGCGGACGATCTCCTGGTGCGGCTCGACGAGGAAGGTGACGACCGAGGGCTCCCTCGGCGTGCCAGGGCTGTCGTCGAAGGTGATGACCAAACGCGTCGGGGGCTCGGCCTCGAGCACCTGACCGGCGACATCGACGGCGCCTGAACCGTCGATGCGCCGATGCTCCCAGCTCGAGCCCGGCTGCCAGTCGGAGACGTTGGCGTGTCCCCAGTAGCGCGCCGTCAGGTCCGCGTCCGTCAGCGCCTGCCACACCTGCTCCGCGGTCGCGCGGATGTAGGTGACGTAGACGTAGGTGGGCACGGACGCGGGTTCGTCGGTCATGGCGTACTCCTCTGCCTGGCGTTTGATGGCACTGATCGCTTGCAGCCGGGGCTGGTCGAATCCGGAGATCCAGCGTTCTTGGATCTCGTGGATCGGGGACGGGTTGAGGTAGTGCAGCCGCTCCCGTCCGCGCCGGTGGACGGTGACGAGGTTGGCTCGCGCGAGGATGTCGAGATGCTGGGTCGCGGACTGGCGCGCCATCTCCAGGCGTGTGCACAGCTCGCCCAGCGTCTGGCCGTTGTGCTCACGCAGGCGGTCGAGCAGGAGTCGCCTGGTGGGGTCGGCCAGCGCCTTGAAGACCAGGTCCACGGCTGCCGCTTCCAGCGTCATGCGGACATTATGCAGGCATATGCCTGCCTATTGTCAACGCGTGCGTCGTCGCGGGGGTTCGTGGCACCCGTTCAACGGGTCTCCGGCTCGTGCTCAGCCCGCGGGTTGGAGGCGGGCCAGGAGCAGGGTGGCGTCGTCCGCGCTCCCGCCCGTGTGCAGGTGTTTCACGATGGTGTCGCAGGCGGCCTCGAGGTCGGGTGAGACTCCGGGCAGGAGCGAGCGGATCTCCGCCAGCCCGGTGTCCATGTCACGCGTCCGGTGCTCGACCAGTCCGTCCGTGCACAGGATCAGCGTGCTGTTCGCCGGCACCGGGATCTCCATCGCCTCGTAGCTGGCCTCCCCCACGCCGAGCGGCAGGCCCGGCGGAAGGTCGATCAGCTCTGACCGGCCCTCCGCGGTCGCCAGGATCGGGGGTACGTGGCCGGCACGGGCGATGGTGACGCGTTCGCCGGCCGGGTCGCAGAGCGCATAGACGCACGTCGCGAACTGGGCCGTCGTGAGTTCCTGGGCGATCTCGTCCAGGTGGCGCAGCAGGTCCGCGGGCGGCAGGCCCAGCCTGGCCAGGATGCGTACGGCGGTGCGGAGCTGACCCATCACGAGCGCCGCGGTGGTGCCGTGGCCCATGGCGTCGCCGACGACGAGCGCGACCTTTCCGCCGGGGAGCGGAATGGCGTCGTACCAGTCACCGCCGATCCGGCTGGTCTGGCCGGCGGGCAGGTAGCGGTGTGCGATCCGCATCCCGGGCGGGGTCTTCAGCGCCATCGGCAGCAGACTGCGCTGGAGGATCTTGGACGTGCGCCGCTCCCGGTCGTAGAGGCGGCCGTTGTCCATGCACACGGCGGCGTGGTCGGCGAGTTGTTGCGCGAGGGCCGCGTCCTCGGCGGTGAAGGGCGCGGCACCCGGCCGCCGGGTGAGCACGGTGAAGCCCATGACGGTGCCGCGGGCGATGAGCGGAACGGTCAGGAAGCCGTGCTGGCCGAGCACCTCGCCCAGCGAGGGCTGTAGCGACAGGCGGTCGCGCAGCCGGCCCAAGGTCTGTGTGTCCAGCGAGGTGAAGGCGATCGGGCGGCCGGTGTTCATGCTGCGCACGATGGTCGTGTCGACCGAGTAGGCGATCACCTCATCGGCCGGGAACGCCGACGCCCAGTCCTGGGGGCGCCCGTCCGCGACGCGCAGTGCCATCCGGCGTACGACGACGCGTGACTCGGTCTCCTCATAGGAGGGGAGCTGGTCATCGACCAGGAGGCGCTCCAGCACGTACACGCCGGCGCCGTAGCAGACGCGTGAGATGAGGGCGTCCGCCAGTTCGCCGGCGGTCTGGCGCAGGTCCAGCGTCGCCCCGATGCCCAGGACCAGCCGGTCCGGGCCGGGAGCGTTCTCGTCGTGCCTGGGCAGCGCGCTGATCCCCACCGTGACCTGACCCCCCGCCTCGGTCATCGGCTCCCAGCGGAACTCCACCGGAACGACGTGCCCGTCGCCCAGCCGCACCGGCAGCAGGGCCGTCGAGGCCGTGCCGGTCGCCGCGCCCGCGATCGCCGTCGCGACCGCCTCGCGATGCTCGCCGCCGAGTACCGCGTCGCACAGGTCGCGGTCGCGGACCTCGGCGTCCGTCGTGCCGAAGAGCTCAGCAGCGGCCGGGCTCCAGCGCAGTACCTGGCCCGTCGCCGCCACGCCTAACGTGGCGAGCGTGGCCAGTCCGAGGGCCGTCGGGGCGGTACGGCCGCTCGCGTCGAGACCTTGCTCCATGGTCGCGCGGGCCTCCCTGTCCGCTCCATGTAGCCGTGGCACCAGATCCTCCTATAGCGGGCATGAGGGAGCAACGCCACACGCTGGCGAATTCGGAACTATATCTGGATTTCCCGCGCCCGCATCGACCCGTACGCCGTGACCATCTAGGCTTGATCGCGACCGGGCTTTCCCCTGGGGTCACGGCCAGTCAGTGACCCCTGACACGAATGGCGGACAGGTGGAGCACGAAAGCTGGGCACCCCCCGAAGTCGATGTGGAACGCGCCAATGTCGCCCGGGTATATGACGCCCTACTAGGCGGTTCTCACAATTTCGCCGCCGACCGCGACGTGGCGAGCGCGCTCACCGCGATCGAGCCGAACGCGCGCGACGCCGCGCGGGCGAACCGCGCATTTCTGGGCCGGGCGGTAAAGTTCCTGGTCGACGCCGGTATCCGGCAATTTCTCGATATCGGGTCCGGCGTTCCGACCTCGGGAAATGTCCATGAGATCGCCCAATCCGTGGCACCGGAGTCCCGGGTGGTCTACGTCGACACCGACCCGGTCGCCATCGCGCACAGCCGGTCGATCCTGGCCGGCAACGACCGGGCCACGATCGTGCACGCGGACCTGCGCGAGCCTGAGTTGATCCTCGCCCATCCGGATGTGACCAGGCTCATCGACTTCGACCAGCCGGTGGGCCTCCTGCTCGTCGCCGTCCTACACTTCATCACCGACGAGGAGGAGCCGAGCGACCTGGTGAAGCGCCTCACGTCCGCCATGGTGCCGGGGAGCTATCTGACCGTCTCCCACGGCACGCTCGACGGGCGTTCCAACCAGGTCGTCGAGGCGGTGGAGAAGCTCTACTCCCGCGCCTCGGCGCCCGGCCGGCCGCGCGACCACGCGAGCGTCGCGGCCTTCTTCGACGGCCTCGAACTCCTCGAGCCCGGTCTGGTGTACCTCCCGCTGTGGCGCCCCGCGGAGACCGACGTGCCGTTCGAGCACCCGGAACACTCCTGGGGGTACGCGGGCGTGGCCCGCAAGATCTGACCCCGCCGCGGGGCGGCTACCAGAGCGACAGAGACCGCGTGAGGATCCCGGCGAGGTCCTCCTCGGTCGTCTCCCGCGGTGAGGTGGCGAGGAGGCGCTGCTGCTTCAGCGTGCCCGCCACGAGGTCGGTGACGTCGTCGCCGGTGTAGCCGACCTCCGCCATCCCGTTCGGGATGCCGATGTCGCGCATCAGGCGGAGCAGCACCGAGGGCAGGTATTCCGCCGGGTCGCCGCTCCGGTCCAGACCGGGTTCGAGCAGCTCGGCCGCGCGTACGTGCCGGTCCGGTGCCGCCTCGAAGGTGAACCGGAACGCCTCCGGAGCGGTGAGGGAGACCGCCATGCCGTGCGGCACCATCGGCTCCTGCCGCGGATAGCCGGCCGGGTGGAAGTCCCTGACCTGGCCGGCGATCGGGTAGGCGTTGGCGTGCGGGATGTGCACGCCCGCGTTGCCGAAGCCCAGGCCGGCGAAGGTCGCGGCGAGCGCCATCTCCCCGCGGGCCTCGGTGTCGTCCCCGTCGTGTACGGCGGTACGGAACGAGCGCGCGACCAGCGACAGGGCACGCTCGGACCACATGTCGGCGACCGGGTTCGCGCCGCAGTACGGCACCCGCTGCTCGGGCCGTTTGCGCTCGAAGGAGGTGTAGGGCCGGGCCGTGTAGCTCTCCAGCGCGTGGCAGACGATGTCCATGCCGGCCGAGGCCGTCACGCCCGCCGGCTGGGTACGGGTGAGGTCGGGGTCGACCACCGCGAGAGCAGGCCGCAGGCGCGGATGGCTGATCCCGGTCTTGACCCTCAGATCCAGGACGTCCAGCACGCAGACGGTCGTGCTCTCCGCGCCGGTACCGGTCGTGGTCGGCACCGCCACCAGCGGGTTGAGCGGCCGCGCCGGGGCACGTCCCGCGCCGATCGGCGGGTTGAGGTAGTCGGCCAGGTCACCGTCGTTCGTGGTCAGGAGGTTGATGGCCTTGGCCGTGTCGATACTGGATCCCCCGCCGACCGCGACGAAGGCGTCCCAGGGCCCCGAGTCGCGCGCGTACCCGATCGCCTCGCGCATCCCGGCGTCGGTCGGCTCGACGCGTACGCCGTCGAACACCTCCGCCTCGACCCCGTACGCCTTCATCTGCTCGGCGATCCGCTGGGGAGCGCCGGTGGCGGCGACACCCGGATCGGTGACGACCAGGACGCGGCGCGCCCCGTACTGGCTGAGGTCGTAGCCGATCTCCGCGGAGGACCCGGTGCCGAACTTCAGCAGGGGCGCGCCGTACGTGAAGACTGATTCAGGATTGCTTGGGACGGAAGCCATATCTCGGATCTTCCGGATCGCGCCGTTCCATGTCAACGGCCGTCTCCGTGTTCTGTCACCGCCCGCGCCTAGCATGGGCGGTCCCCAGGCTCGCCGCACG
This sequence comes from Actinoallomurus sp., assembly GCA_035643735.1. GTDB lineage: Bacteria > Actinomycetota > Actinomycetes > Streptosporangiales > Streptosporangiaceae > Actinoallomurus. The sequence goes on from DASQPY010000581.1 coordinate 19,207, forward strand.
CCGGCCCGCCGAAAATCGACGGAGGTGGTCCGCTGATGAGCGATACCGCGAGCCGGAGCGGCACGTCGCATCGGCCCGAGGAGCTGGAGCAGCACCGCGTGGAGCTGACCGGCTACTGCTACCGGATGCTCGGGTCGGCCTTCGAGGCCGAAGACGCCGTACAGGAGACGCTCGTACGTGCGTGGCGCGGCCTCCACCGCTTCGAGGGGCGTGCGGCGCTGCGGTCATGGCTCTACCACATCGCCACCAATGTGTGCTTCGACCTGCTCAAGGGGCGGCAGCGCCGCGCGCGCCCGATCGACCTGGGCCCCGCGTGGAGCGCCGGATCACCGCTCGGCTCGCCGCTCGCCGAGACCACGTGGGTCGAGCCGGTCCCCGACTCCAGTGTCCTGGCGGCCGGTGCCGACCCCGCCGAGCAGGCCATCTCGCGTGAGTCGGTCCGCCTCGCGTTCGTCGCCGCGCTGCAGCACCTGCCGCCCCGGCAGCGGGCGGTGCTGATCCTGCGGGAGGTGCTGCGCTGGAGGGCAGCGGAGGTCGCCGAGCTGCTCGGCACCTCCTCCGCATCGGTCAACAGCGCGCTCCAGCGGGCCCGCTCCACACTCGGCGAACGCGGTGTCAGCGACTCCGACCCGGTCCAGCCGATGGACGACACGCAACGCGCGCTGGTGACGCGCTACGTCGACGCGTTCGAGCGGTACGACCTGGACTCCCTGGTCTCGCTGCTGCACGAGGACGCGACCCAGTCCATGCCGCCGTACGACCTGTGGATGCGCGGCCCCGAGCAGATGCGCGCGTGGTGGAGCGGCCCCGGCATCGAATGCCGCGGCTCACGCCTGGTCGCGACCGCGGCGAACTCCTGCCCCGCGTTCGGGCAGTACCGTCCGAGCGGTCCCGGCGGCGCCTTCGAACCCTTCTCGCTGCACGTCCTGGAGCTGACCGGCGACCGGATCACGGATATCACCTACTTCCTCGACACCGACCGCCTGTTCCCGCTCTTCGGCCTGCCGCCCTCTCTGTGAGCGGCGGGCCGGAGGGCGGCCATGTGTGCATGGAGCAGGATTCGAACCTGCACAGCGCGAGGCGGGCGGTTTACAGCCGCTTGGTCTCTCCGATGACCAGGCCCATGCTCAGGGTGATCAGGGGGATTCGAACCCACCATCTCCGGGACCACAACCCGGTGTGCTGCCGTTGCACCATGAACACCACGGCGTCCCGTCTCAGGGGACGCTGTGCCCTCAGCCGGAGTCGAACCGGCGGCCTCCCGCTTCGGAGGCGGGCGCTCTGTCCACTGAGCTACGAGGGCTGGAGAAAAAGCTCCGGCGGCTGGGCTCGAACCAGCATTACGCGGGTAACAACCGCGCATCCTGCCGTTGGATGACGCCGGACCAGTGGCGCAGGTGGGATTCGAACCCACGATCTTCGGCGTATGAAACCGACGGGGACGGCCGAGCTCCCCCACTGCGCTTCGCGTAGCCCCTGCGGGACTCGAACCCGCTCCGCGGCGTTGAGAACGCCGGAACCTACCCATGGTCGAAGGGGCCGTGGATGCCCTCGCGACACAGGGCCGCGGTCGACACCGTTGTGGCGGAAGGTGAGGGATTCGAACCCCCGCAGGTGTGACCCTGGCCACCGTTTTCGGGACGGGCGCGATACCGGCTCTGCCAACCTTCCCCGTGATGAACTCCGTTCGTACCGCCACAAGGATTCGAACCTTGACCTTCGCGTTCTGAGCGCGACACCTCTACCAGTTGGGCCATGGCGGCAAGCGGGTGAGTGAGCACCCGGTGATTCGTACGCTCGGCGGGACTCGAACCCGCACCTCCGGCTCCTCGGGCCGGCACCTCTGCCGATTGGGCTACGAGCGTCTGAAGCCGCCACCCGGTGCCGACCCGGGCCACCCGCCTTACGAAAGCGGGGTCACAAGCCGTGTGCGGCGGCGGAGCTCCCTGGCAAGGATTCGAACCTCGATCACGCGGGTCAGGGCCGCGTGTCCTGCCGTTGGACGACCAGGGAACAAGCACCTCCGCCAGGATTCGAACCTGGGGCCTCCCGCTCCGCAAGCGGGCGCTCTCTCCACTGAGCTACAGAGGCAGGGCGCGGCCTACGAACGCCGCGCGAGAAATCAGTGCGCTGTTGAGTTATCAATTCACGTGCCCTCGCCGGAAAGAGAAGGCAAAGCATGGGCGGCAGGAGTCGAACCCGCTTTCCGCCGGAGTTGGAAACCGGCCGCCTATCCGTTGGCTCACCCATAGGAAAGGCCGCCTGGGACGTTGCCCTCAGGCGGCCTCCGATCAGGCGGTATACCCTACCCGGAGGTCTCCGTGAGGACGGCACGCAGCTCATATCGCATGCGCTGCGACAGATGCCATAGTGCGGAGTTCACGTGCGATCCCCTCCTCGTCTGATCTCTTGCTTCCATTCTAAGGACCATCTCGCCGAGAGCAACGGAATTAATCCGCCGTACGTGGATGAGACGTCACCACGGGCGAAAGGGTTCCCCCGGAATCAGCCGTCGAGTTGCGCGAGTGTCGCGATCGACGGCTTCTCGGTGCGGCTCAGCCCGCGCGCGACGTCCTCGGCGGACCGCAGTACGCGTACCGCGTTGCCCCACGTGAGCTTCGCCAGGTCGGCCTCGGTCCAGCCGCGGCCGAACAGCTCCGCGATCAGGTTCGGGTAGGCGGAGACGTCGTCGAGACCGTCCGGCGTGAACGCGGTGCCGTCGAAGTCACCGCCGATGCCGATGTGGTCGATGCCGGCCACCTCGCGCATGTGGTCCAGGTGGTCCGCGACCGTCGCGGGCGTCGCCACCGGCCGCGGGTTGGCGGCCTCGAACGCCTGGTGCACCTCCATCGCCTCCGGCGAGGTGTCCAGGTGGTCCAGGCCCTTGGCGCGCATGTTGGCGTCGGCCGCCCGGCTCCACTCGATGGCCTCGGGCAGGACGAACTTCGGCACGAACGTCGCCATCGCCACGCCGCCGTTGGCCGGCAGCAGGGCCAGCACGTCATCCGGGATGTTGCGCGGATGGTCGCAGACGGCGCGCGAGGACGAGTGCGAGAAGATCACCGGTGCCCGGCTGACGCGCAGCGCGTCCCGCATGGTGTCGGCGGACACGTGTGACAGGTCGACCAGCATGCCGAGCCGGTTCATCTCACGTACCACCTCCTCGCCGAAGCGGGTGAGGCCGTTCGCGGCCGGCTCGTCGGTGGCGGAGTCCGCCCACGGCACGTTGTCGTTGTGCGTGAGCGTCATGTAGCGGACGCCCAGCGCGTACAGGCTGCGCAGCGTCGCCAGCGAGCTCGCGATGGAATGGCCGCCCTCGGCGCCGATCAGCGAGGCGACCCGGCCATCGGCCCACGACGCCTCCACGTCGTCGGCGGTCAGTGCGAGGCGCAGGTCGTCGTGGTAGCGCGCCGCCAGCGCGTGGACGCAGTCGATCTGTTCCAGCGTCGCGCTGACCGCACCGTCGCCCTGCAGCGAGGAGGGCACGTACACCGACCAGAACTGCGCGCCGACGCCACCGGCGCGCAGGCGGGCCAGGTCGGTGTGCAGGCGTCCGGTCTGGTCGGTGGCGATGTCGTACCGGTCGAGGTCGTACCCGGCCTCCATCCGCAGCGCCCACGGAAGATCGTTGTGCCCGTCCACCACGGGGTGGCCGGCGAGCAGCGCGCGGGCGCGGTCGAGAGCGTCGGGGTCGGCGGTGTACGTCATCGGTGTCCTCACTGACGGAACGGCTGGGCCTGGGGCCGGGGTCAGGCCAATTCTGATACGGCGGCCAGCAGCCGCTCGACATCGGACCGGTCGTTGTAGTGCACGAGCCCGGCGCGTACGGCGCCGCCGTTGTCGCGGATGCCCAGGGCGGCGGTGAGCTCCCAGGCGTAGTTGTGCCCGTTCCAGACGTTCACCCTCCGGGAGGCGAGATGCTCCGCCACCGCACGCGGCGTGTGCCCGTCGACGGTGAAGAACGCCGTCGCGGTACGGCGCCGGGGCGCGCCGATCAGCCGTACGCCGGGGAACGCGGCCAGGCCGTCGAGCAGGTAGGCCAGCTCGGCCTGTTCGTGCGCCTCGACCGCGCTCATCGAGGCCAGGAGGCGCTGCCGGCGGTCGCCCCGCGCGTCCGGGTCGAGCCCGGCGAGGTGGTCGACGGCGGCGGCCACCCCCGCGAGGTCGGCGAAGGGTGCGGTACCGGTCTCGAAGCGCACCGGCACGTCCGACGGCGAGGACGCCAGCTTGTCGGGCTGGAGCGTCTCGAGCAGCTCCGGCGCGGCCACGACCGTGCCGAGATGCGGCCCGGACCACTTGTACGCGCTCGTGGCGTAGAAGTCGGCGCCGAGCGAGGCGATGTCGATCGGGGTGTGCGGAGTGGCGTGCACGCCGTCGACGTAGGCGAGCGCGCCGGCCTCGTGCGCCCGCTTCGTGATCGCCGCGACGTCGGGCATCGTGCCGAGGACGTTGCTCGCGGCGGTCACCGCGACCAGGCGCGTGCGGTCGCTCAGCAGCGCGTCGTACTGCTCGGCCGGCAGCTCGCCCGCGGGCAGGTCGACCTCGGCCCACCGGACGGTGGCACCGGCCCGTTCCGCCGCCTGCACCCACGGCCGCACGTTCGCGTCGTGGTCCAGGCGGGACAGGATGATCTCGTCGCCGGGCCGCCACGTACGGGACAGCGTGTAGGCGAAGCGGTAGGTCAGCGTCGTCATGTTGGGTCCGACGACGACGCCGCGAGGGTCGCCGCCGACCAGGTCGGCGAAGGCCTGGCGGCCGGCCGCGACGATCGCGGCGGACCGGTCACTGGCCGGGAACGCTCCCCCTTCGTTGCCGATCCCGCCGCGGTAGGCGGCCGAGATCGCCTCGATCACCGATTCCGGAACCTGCGTACCCGCCGCACCGTCCAGGTAGGCGTAGCCGTCGCGCAGCGCAGGATACGCCGCGCGAATCGACACCAGGTCCAAAGCCATGTTCGCTCCGTTCTCGCCCAAAGCATCAGAAAGCACCCGTACGGTCAGCCTCTCTCGTACCCACCACCGAAGGAAAGCCGGGTCCGCCGATGCGAATGAAACCGGCGTGGCCGGTCATACTCGCGTGGGGCCCCCGAGCCTTGCGGAGCCCCGAGAACCACGGAGGATCAGATGGTCTTGCCAGGCGTTCTGGCGTTGTTCGCCGGCGCGATCCTGACGTTCGCCCTCCACGGCCACGTCGGGGACGTCGGCGTCAACACGATCGGCGTCATCACCATGGTCATCGGCGCCGTCATCCTCATCGCGGGCCTGCTCCGCCTGAGGCGCGGCCGCGGCCGAGGCCGCTCGCGGCGCCTGGTGGCGGGCGCCCAGGACCGCGTCTACCGCACCGGCAAAGGCAAGATCCTCGCGATGATCATCGCGGTGGTCTACATCGTGTCGCCGATCGACTTCGTGCCCGACTTCCTGCTGCCGGTGGGCGTG
>DASQPY010000582.1:0-2092 GCA_035643735.1 Actinoallomurus sp.
ACGATCGGTTCTCCCGGCTCCCGGGTCGCCGTGACGGTGGTGCCGGGTTCGTGCTCGCTCCGGTCGCTCGGCGTCTCGTCGCCGGCGGCCGGGACCGGCTCATGGCCTTCGCTCACGCGTGCTCTCCAGGCGCGAGATGATCGTCAGTACGTCGTCGGCGAGCTTGCGTGATGCCGACTCATCCTCCGACAGCGACACCTCCGAGACCGCGCCGGACATGGCGCCGGTCAAGACGACCACGAGCGCCTCGTCCACCTCGCCGCCACCGCCGGTGTGGAAGAGCGCCGCGTTGCGCCGCGCCCACGTGCGCAGGCGATCCCGCAGGGCGCGGTCGAACCCGGGCGGCCCGTCACCGGACAGGAACAGCCGGGAAAGGTCGGGCTCGGCGATGCATCCGTCGAGATAGGCGCGCGCACCCGCGATGAACAACCGCATGGAGTCGCCCTCGCCCTGGTCGCGGGCCACGTGGATGGCCTCACGTGTGCGCTCCTGCTGGCGGATCTGGAACTCTTCGAAGAGCGTGAGGTAGAGGTCGGCCTTGCCGCTGAAGTGGTGGTAGAGGCTGCCGACGCTGGCGCCGGCCTTGGCCACGATGTCGGTGACCGCCGCCTGTGCGAACCCCGATACCGAGAAGACTTCGCGCGCGGCGGCGAGCAGGGCGCCCCGTGTGGCGGCACCCCGGTCGGAGGTGCGCTGGAGGTGTTCGATGCTCAAGTACGCGCTCCTCGTCGTGCCGGAGGCGCACACGGCACCTGCCGCTCGGACGGCCCGCCGCGATGGGCCGGACAGTCGGCTCGCCCACCGGGTGGCCGCTCGATATCGCTGCTCATTACGGCCCTAGATTACGCCCTGTCGGCTGTGAATTTACGTTCTCCCGCCTCCGCCGCCATCCGAAACGGGAGATCCTGCCGGAGTATCGCGGGCACGGCCGTCGGTGACCCGATCGTCAAAGTGATGCTTCTCGCAGGCAAGGTTCCCTACAAAACGGGCATGTCTGGAGTGCCGCACCAATGCCAGCGCGTCCGACTGAGCCGCGGGCGCGACGTGCGAACACGCTATCGACATTCCGAGGAGGGAGCGGCGTGACTCCCGGCTCCACCGCCGGGCCGACGCGCCGCGCATCCGATGACCGAAGAGACCACCCCATCGTCCCCGCTGGTGACAGAGGCGGACGCCCCGGACAGAAACCTCGCGCTCGAGCTCGTTCGGGTGACCGAGGCCGCGGCGATGGCCGCGGCCCGATGGGTGGGCCGCGGCGACAAGAACGGGGCCGACGGCGCCGCGGTGAACGCCATGCGCCAGCTCATCAACACGGTGTCGATGAGCGGCGTCGTCGTGATCGGTGAGGGCGAGAAGGACAAGGCCCCGATGCTGTTCAACGGCGAGGAGGTCGGAGACGGCCAGGGCGTCGACTGCGACGTCGCCGTCGACCCGATCGACGGCACGCGGCTCGCCGCCCTCGGCATGAGCAACGCGATCGCCGTGATCGCGGTGAGCCCGCGCGGCACGATGTACGACCCGTCGGCGGTCTTCTACATGGAGAAGCTGGCCACTGGGCCCGAGGCGGCCGACGTGGTCAACATCGACGCGCCCGTCGCGGACAACATCCGCGCGGTGGCGCGGGCCAAGGGCTCCTCCCCCGAGGACGTCACGGTCGTCATCCTCGACCGGCCACGGCACGAGCGGATCGTCAAGGAGATCCGCGAGGCCGGGGCACGGATCAAGTTCATCACCGACGGCGACGTGGCAGGCGCGATCATGGCCGCGCGCGAGAGCACCGGCATCGACCTGATGCTCGGTATCGGCGGCACCCCTGAGGGGATCATCGCCGCCTGCGCGATCAAGTCCCTCGGCGGCATGCTCCAGGGCCGGCTGTGGCCCAAGGACGACGCCGAGCGGCAGAGGGCGCTCGACGCCGGCCACGACCTGAGCCGCGTGCTGACCACCGATGACCTGGTGACCTCCGACGACGTGTTCTTCGCCGCGACCGGCATCACCGACGGCGAGCTGGTCGGCGGGGTGCGCTACAACCGGGGCATCGCGTTCACCAACTCCCTGGTGATGCGCTCCCGCAGCGGCACGATCCGGCGGA
>DASQPY010000583.1:0-4433 GCA_035643735.1 Actinoallomurus sp.
TGTGGCACTGGCCCGTGCACATCTACGCGATCCACACGACGCACGCCGGAGGTCCTCTCGTGATCGCGGCCGAGCTGACGGCGACACTCGTGCTGGCCACGCTGTCGTTCACGTTCGTGGAGAGCCCGACGAAGAGGATCGCCCGCCCGATGGCGCTGGCCTCACCCCTGCTGACGTGCGCGGCCCTCGTGTTCTTCAGCGCGGTCCTCGCCCAGCCCAAGCCGCCTCCGGAGCAGCAGACCGGCGTCGTCGTGCACGGCCACCCCTGAGGCCCGACCTCAGTCGTGGACGGTGAGGAGGTCGGTGAGGCCGATCCTGGCGTAGAAGTCAGCGCGGACCTGGTCGGCCACGTCGCTGACCGCCGCTGAGCCGTCGTCGACGGGGTCGATGGTGACGCGGAAGGGCCGGCGGCCCTTCGGGGTGCCGACGATCGCGGCGATGGCGCGGGCCACGTCCCCCACGTCCGCGTCGGGCGGTGCCAGGCCGGCGAGCTTCTCGCCGACCTGGTCCAGCAGTCCCGCGTACCGCTCCTCGTACGCTTCGGCCGTGGCGGTGTCGCCGGGGTGCATCGCGTGGGCGAAGTGGTTCGTGCCGGAGGTGAAGGAGCCCGGGATGACCAGCGTGGTGTCGATACCGAACCGGCTCAGCTCCACCGCGTAGCTCTTGGCCAGCTGGTCCATGGCCGCCTTCGCGCCGAAGTACGGGCCCAGGTAGGGCGGCGTACCGCCGTAGGTGCTCGAGGATCCCACCCACACCAGCAGGCCGTCCCGGCGGGCTCGCATCTGGGGCAGCACCGCGCGGTTGACCCGCTGGGTGGAGATCACGTTGGTGTCGTAGATCTCGGCGACCTGCTCGGGGGTGAACGCCTCCGCCGGTCCCAGCACCATGTGCCCCGCGTTGTGCACCACCACGTCGATCGCGCCGGCCTGCTCGGTGACGGTACGCACGGCGGCGTCCACCGATGCCTGCTCCGACACGTCCATCTCGACGGTCCGCAGCGCCACCTGCCGGTCACGTGCGTACGCCGCGGCGGCGGCGACCGCGGGGGCCTCGCGGCCGGTGGTGTTGCGGATCCCGGCGTAGACGAGGTGACCAGCGTCGGCCAGCGCACGGCTGGTCAGCGCTCCGAACCCGCTGGAAGCGCCGGTCACGATGATGGTCTTGGGCATGACCGACCTCCAGGCTCCCAACGGTCAGGCGAAGCGGATGACGCTGCGGCCGTGAGCGGTGCCCGCGTCCATGGCCGCCAGCGCGGCGGGGGCGTCGTCCAGGTCGATGGGGGTGACCTCGGGCACGATGTCGTGGAAGACCGAGAACGCGAGGGTGTCCCGCAGGTCGTGTGGGGAGCCCGACGGTGAGGCCATCACGTGCAGGCGGTTCAGCACCATGGGCATGGTCGGTAGCTCGAGCGGCTCCGCCCCGTACCCGCAGAGCAGCAACGTGCCGTCCGGTGCCAGTCCGCCCAGGGCGGCGGCCGCCGCCGACGTGGACGGCGCCGCGTTCAGCACGAGGTTCGCTCCGCCGTCCCATGCCTTGAGGGCGGAGGCGGGATCGGTGTCCTCGGTGGCGATGAACAGCTCGGCGCCCAGGGCCTTGGCGTTCTCCTCCCCCCGGCGCGATCGGCCGATCACCGCGACCCGTGCACCCATCGCCACCGCGTACCGGATCGCGAGTCCGCCCACACCGCCGGCGCCGATCACCGCCACCCGTGAGCTCGCCACGGCCCCGCCCCGGCGCAGCCCGTTGAACGCCGTGATCCCGGCGCACATCAACGGTGCCGCGGCGACCGGGTCCAGTCCCTCCGGGAGCGGGGTGACGAACCCCGCCTTGAACACCGCGTACTCGGCATAGCCACCGTCGACCGCGATACCGGTGATGCGCTTGGCCGGGCACAGGATCTGCTCGCCGCTTACGCAGTAGTCACAGTGGCCACATGAGTCGTACAGGAACTGGGCGCCCACGGCCGTACCCACCTCCGGCCACGACACTCCGTCCCCCAGCGCGGTGACCACGCCGGTGACCTCATGCCCGGGGATGACCGGAAACCGCGCGAAGGGGTAGTGGCCGTGCAGCAGGTTCAGGTCCGAGAAGCACACGCCGCAGGCGGTGAGCCGGACCAGCACCTCACCGGGGCCCGGCTCGGGCACGTCCCGCTCGGTCAGCGACAGTGGGACGTCGACTCCGGTGGCGACGGCAACACGCATGAAGAACTCCAAGAATCATCAGGTATCTACGCGGCCGCCGTTGACCCTCCCCAGGATCGAAGCGGTCGAAGCGGCCCGGCGGCATGGCGTCCACGATCGAGTCTTCCGCCTTCGCGACCACGGTGTCCAAGGCCTCTTCCGACGTGATCGATACGCTGGGAACATCGATCGGCCGTACGAGGCAAGGGGGACGCCGCGTGGAGCCGGACCTGGACCTCCGCAGGTTGCGTTACTTCGTCGCCGTGGCCGAACGGCTCCATTTCGGACAGGCCGCCGCGGCGCTGCACATCACCCAGCCCGCGCTCTCCCGGCAGATCCAGCAGCTCGAACACGATGTCGGCGTCGAACTGTTCGCCCGTACCAGCCGGGAGGTCACGCTCACTCCGGGCGGCGACCAGCTCCTGCGCGACGGCCGGCGGCTGCTGACCACCGCGCAGGGCGCCGTGGAGCGCGCGCGTCGAGCGACCGGGAGGCACACGCTCACCGTCGGATTCATGCTCAGCGTGAACGTCGACCCCGCTCTGCGGCTCTTTCGCGAGCGCCACCCGGAGATCGACCTCCAGCTCCAGCGCCTGCGCTGGTGGGACCAGACCGAGGCCGTGCTCGACGGGCGCGTCGACGTCGGGTTCGTCCGCTTTCCCGTGCCCCCGCAGGGGCTCGGCCTGCTGCCGCTGTACACCGAACCGGTGAGCGTCGCGCTGCCGGCGAAGCATCCGCTGGCCGGCCGCCCGTCCGTCCGCCTCGCCGACATCGCCGACGAACCCGTGCTCCGCTACACCGACGCCCCGCCCGCCTGGAACGCCTTCTGGAGCATGGACCCGCGCCCGGACGGCACCCTGCCCCGGCACGGGCCCGCCGTACGCGACATGGAGGAGATCGTGGAGTACGTACGCGCGGGAAGCGGCGTGGCGTTCCTCCCGGTCCCCATCGCCGCCGCCTTTCCCCGGCCCGACGTGGCGTACGTCCCGGTCACCGGTGTCCAGGCGGGCCAGATCGTGCTGGCCTGGGAGGCGGCACGGGAATCCTCCCTCATCGAGGCCTTCGCCGAGGCGGCCCAGCAGGCCACCCGCCCCGAGCCGCTCTGAGGACGATCCGACCCGAGACAGCCGCATCCGGTCTCGACCTTGACAGGTCGGTCAGGAAACCGGACGATCACACAGACATCGGATCTATCTCCCCGCTCGGAGGCGTCCGTGCGGCCGCCGAGAGCCCCAGGGCGAGGAGTTGGTCGGATGTCCTCCCTCTCGGCGAGCAGGAGGTCCCATGCGAGGACGCGTAGGCCGGCTCGTACTGGCCGCCGGCGTGATCGGCGCCCTGGTCCTACCCGTGACGGCGGCGCCCGCCGCATCCGCCGCACCCGTACGGCAGAGTGCCGGCACCGACCCGATCCCGGTGTCGCTGGGCGGCCACCTCGACAACGACGGCATCGGCACGAGCCCCGGCCAGGCCGACTTCGACGGCAGCACCTATTCGTTCCCGGCCGACCAGGTGCCCGCCACGGGCACGGTGACGCTGGGCGGTGTCGCGTACGACTTTCCGCCCACCGCCGGCGACGACAACATGATCGCGCTCGGACAGGACGTCGCCGTCCCGCAAGGTCACTACCTCGGCGCCTACCTGCTCGGCGCCTCGAGCTACGGACCGGCCGGCGGTACGGCCACGGTGCACTACGCCGACGGCGGCACCACGCAGGTGCCGGTCAGCGCGCCGGACTGGTACTCGGGCGGCACCGGGGTCATCAACGCGTCCCACCGGTTCAGCCCGACGGAGACCGACGCCCATCCGGTCTCGATCTTCCCGATCTCCCTGTGGATGGACCCGGCGCGGGAGGCGACCTCGATCACCCTGCCCACCACCGCCAAGCCGGTGGCGGGCACGGCGAGCATGCACGTCTTCGCGCTGTCCCTCCAGCCCGCCGTGCCCGGCTATGCCGTACGGGTCAGCGACGCCGCGTCGACCACCAAGACCATGTCCGCGCCCGGCGGACGCCAGGTTCAGGTCGTCCAGGCGACCGTGCAGAACCTCGGCGACCAGTGGCTGCGGCCCGGCCACACCGCGACGGTCACCGTGGAGGCCGCAGGCGTGCGCACCGTCGTCCCGGCGACGCTCGGCTGGCTGGCGCCGGGCGACGCGCAGCGCGTCGAGATCGGGATCCAGGCATCGAGCCCCATGACGCCGGGTACCCCGGTGGCCGGAAAGGTCGTCGCGCGCGTCGGCGGTGACACCTCG
>DASQPY010000584.1:0-6931 GCA_035643735.1 Actinoallomurus sp.
GTCGACGGCTACGACTACACCTTCACCCCGGGCAACCGCTTCTGGCGCAAGAACCTGCGCGACAACGACGGCGACGGCCAGGTCACGTCGGCCGACGGCGAGGACCCGAACCGGAACTTCCCCTACAAGTGGGGGTACGACAACGAGGGCTCGTCGGGCAACCCCGCGGACGAGACCTATCGCGGCCCATCGTCCGCCTCCGAGCCCGAGACGAAGGAGCAGGTCGGGCTCTACCAGAAGATCCGCCCGAAGTTCATGCTCAACTGGCACTCGGCGGCCGAGCTGCTGCTGCACGGCGTGGGCTGGCAGACGCTGACCCGCAGCCCGGACGACGTCATCCACGAGTCCATCCTCGGCGACATCGACCACGCGGCCGTCCCCGGCTACACCCCCGAGCTCGGCGCCCAGCTCTACACCACCAACGGCGAGACGGACGGGTACGCCGAGTCGGTGCTGGGCACCCTGACGTACACGCCCGAGCAGTCGACGTGCCGTACGGCGGTGGGCAGTGACCCGGGCGACGACTGGACGCTGGACGACTGCGGCAGCAGTACGGGGCAGACCTTCGCGTTCCCGGACAGCGAGACGCTGATCCAGAAGGAGTTCGAGAAGAACCTCCCCCTCTCCCTCGACCTGGCCAAGTCGGCCCGCGACCCCGGTCATCCGGTCTCGCCGGTCGGCCGCACCGTGCCCGACTTCGCGGTCGACGCGTTCACGACCTCCTACGGCTCGTCGCAGCCCGTCGCGTCCGTCATCCGCCGGTCGCTGCCGGGCAAGCGGCTGCGCTACCGGGTGAACGGCGGCCGCACCCACAGCGCCTCCGTCCATGAGTGGCAGGGCGGCGAGAGGTACGGCCGCGACAGCCGCGAGTACTTCGGTGAGTACCGCGGGACCATCCACGGCCTGCGGCCGAGGGACCGCGTCCAGGCATGGTTCGTGGCGGGCGGGAAGGTGAGTCGGCCGTTCACCTTCACCGTGCGCGACCAGAAGGGCGCCCAGGTCCTCGTCCTCGCGGATGAGGACTACAAGGGCGTCAACCCGGTCTACCCGCCGGGCACGAGCGCGCCGAAGTACGCCCAGCAGTACGTCGAGATGCTCAAGGCCGCCAAGGTCAAGGCCGCGGTCTGGGACATGGACGCCGACGGTGCCCCGCACGACCTCGGCGTGCTGAGTCACTTCAAGGGCGTGGTCTGGTACCTCGGCGACAACCGCCTCACCCAGGACGCGGCGGACGAGTTCGTCCCGGTCGGCAGCCAGCGGTATCCCGACTCACAGATCGCCGACCGTGAGGTGGCCACGACCCTGGCCGTGCGGGACTACCTCAACGAGGGCGGCAAGCTGGTCTACACCGGCGAGACCACGGGGTACGACGGGCCCCTCGCGGGCTCGAACGGCGGCGGTATCTACTACGGCCTCAAGGGACACCCTGAGCGGCCGTGTGTGGTCACCATCAACCTGCGCGACGACTGTGAGCTGTTCGCGGACGACTTCATGCAGTACTACCTCGGCGCGTACAGCCGGGTGGTCCGGCAGGGTCCGACCGCCTTCGCGGGGACGGGCGCGCCGCTCAGCGGCGTGAACGCTCCCCTGGCGAGCACCGCCAACCCGCTGAACGAGGCGGGGAACTTCGACGTCACCAGCGACAACCTGCCGGTCGCGCAGTTCCCGCAGTTCAAGAGCTCGGCGGCCGGGGAGTACTCCAGCAAGGGCGGGCCGTTCGACCCGGTGGAGGGCTCCTGGTACGTCGCCGGACCGCATGCCGACAGTTCGTACATGCGGCTGACCCGCACCATTGACCTGAGCGGCGTCACCGCGGCGCAGGCGCCCAAGCTCGCCGCCCAGCTGTCCTATGACACGGAGGAGAGCTACGACAACGTCATCGTCGAGGCGCACACCGCCGGGGCCGGCGACTGGACCACGCTGCCCGACCTGGGCGGCAGGTCCGACGCCGGGGTGCCGGAAGAGTGCGAAGCGGGTTTCCTCCTCGCCATGCATCCGTGGCTGAAGCACTACCTGACGCCCGGTACCCCGTGCGGTGCCTCCGGCACCAGCGGGAGCTGGAACCGGTTCACCGGCAACTCGGGCGGATGGGTCCCGGTCTCGTTCGACCTGTCCGCGTACGCGGGCAAGAAGATCGAGGTGTCGATCAGCTACGTGACCGACCCGGGGTCCGGCGGCATCGGGGCCTTCGTGGACGACACCAAGGTCACGACGGCCGGCGGCACCTCCGACGCCGAGGGGTTCGAGGCCGGTCTCGGTCCCTGGAGCGTCCCCGGCCCTCCGGAGGGCAGTCCTGCCAACGTCAAGGACTTCCACCGGGCCCAGGGATTCGGGGTCGCCGCCATCACCACACCTGACACCCTGCTCTTCGGTTTCGGCTTGGAGCAGGTCGCCTCACCGGCCGACCGGAACCGCCTGATGGCCCTCGCCATCAAGCATCTTCTCCGCTGAGACCCGGCTGACCGCACTACCCGGCGTGGTCGTCTGGCGCACCAACGGCCACATGACCACGCTGGGTCTTTTCATGTCTTCCCAGTTCACGTAGGATTTATGGCACAAGTTCCGAAATGACCGTTGGCCCCGACTAGCACAGATCGTGACCAAAACCACTTTTCACGGTGACGATCTCGCGTTAGACTCATGGCTTCGCGGTAAGCGCTGTGTATATGTCCACCAAGCGCCTGACCGTCACGCGCCCTCCAGCCCAGCCCGTTTTCTTGGGCCCCTGGGCGGCGACCAGGTCCGATCTTCCTCTTGGGCGATGAAGCCCGGCAGCCACAAGAGCTGCGCCCGGAGTCATGCCTTGCCGGCCCCCATCCGGTCCGACTCCGGCCCTCAGGGGGCCAAGGCCCCGCCCAGCTCAGCACCCTACGGAGCGAGAATGACGACAGCGGCACCCACAGCGGGCCGCCAGGATGACGAGCGCTACGAACGCGACGTCCGGCCGCTCATCGACCCGCTGTACGCCAGCGCGGTGCGCATGACGCGCAACCCCACCGATGCCGAGGACCTCGTACAGGAGACCCTGGCCAAGGCGTACGTGAACTTCCATCAGTTCGAGGAGGGCACGAACCTCAAGGCGTGGATGCACCGCATCCTCACCAACAACTTCATCAACACCTACCGCAAGAGGCAGCGTGAACCCCTTCGCGCCGGTACCGAGGACATCGAGGACTGGCAGCTCGCCCGCGCCGAGTCGCACACCTCGACCGGGCTGCGCTCCGCCGAGCACGAAGCACTCGACCGCCTCCCCGACTCCGACGTGGTCAGGGCGCTGCGCGCACTCGCCCCGGAGTTCCGTACCGCCGTCTACCTCGCCGACGTCGAGGGCTACCCGTACAAGGAGATCGCCACGATGATGGGCACACCCATCGGCACGGTGATGTCCCGTCTGCACCGCGGCCGCCGCCAGCTGCGCGACCAACTGCGGGAGTACGCGCCGCGCGTGAACGTCGTCCGCGCGGCCTGACGCCCGCGCCCTCTCAGGATGCCTGCGTCCGCAGGTAACCGGTGAGCTGCTGGTAGCGCTGCCAGCCGTCCTGCCTCCGCCCGTCGCCGAGGGAGTACCACATCGTCGGCGACCGCACCTCGCCGATCTGCTGCCCGGCCACTCCGGGCGGCCCCGGCGCGGAACCACTCACGGCCAGACCGATCGGCGCGGCCGGCCCGACCCACCGCGGCCCGGTGGTGAGGTCGGCGTTGCCCGGGCTGAGCTGGGCGAAGCAGGAGATCAACGGAAACTCCGCAGCGAGGGCGCCGATGATCGTCGGCAACGACGCGACCGGGGTCTCCTGCGGGTCGGCATAGCCGGCCACCAGCGTGACCGCCTCTTCGGCGGCGTCGCCCACCTGGGACAGAAGCATCGTGCCGACCGCCGGACGGCCCCCGCCTCCGCCGCCCACCACGGTCAGCCAGACCGCCGCCGACACCCGTGAGCTGAACATCTCGCCCAGGTCCTCGATGCGCCACACCCCGGTCGCCGGCTCGGACGTGCCCCATCCGCCCGGCGGCTCGCCCGTGAGCGAGCGGCACATCTGCTCGGCCGCCCCGCCGATCGTGGTCTCGGGCGTGTGCCGTACGCGGAAGGTCACGGTCAGCTGGGCGCCGATCGGGGCGGTGGGAGGGGTCGTGTACCCCGGTGCGTACGCTCGCGCCTCCGGATCGACGACGAAGGCGGCGCCGTCCCACTGCAGGGGCACGCCGGTGAGCCCGTCGTAGTAGCCGCCGTCGGCGCGGATGACCCAGCGGCTGTTCGGCCCGGTCAGGACGAGCCGGAGCGGCATGGTGATCCGTGACTCGGGCGGCGTGACGACCTGCAGGCCCCGCTGGGTCTCACTGCACAGCCGCAGCCCCTCGGCGAGCCAGGTGGTGAACGGCACCACCGGGCGGTCCTGGAGCACCACCATCGCCTTGGGCGTCAGGGCGTCGGTGGCCGGATGGCTCACAGCGCGTCCTCGGGCGGCGGAGGCCACACGGTCCCGCCCTGCCAGTGGACGATGTCCTCGGCGAACTTGCGGGCGATGCGCCGGGCCTCGGGCATCCCCGACGCCGCGCGGACCTCGACCCACCACGTCGGCGGGCGTACCTTGCCGGCCATCTGCGGGCCCAGAAGCCGCTCGACCTCACCGGGCACCCGGACCAGCTCCGGCGCCTCGATCGAGATCAGCAGCCGGCCATTGGGGTCGTAAAGGTGCATCGCGCCGGGACCGGCCGGACGCATCCGTAGCGACTCACCGAAGGCGATCATGCCTTCCACGACCGTCGGAATGTCCGGCTCGTTGCGTACCAATGCGATGATGTCGCTGGTCAAAAGCCGCCGACCTCCTCCACCCGATCGATGTCAGACACTCGTGGCGCGGGCGAACGCCTCGAGTGCGACACGTATCGCCGCCGCTCTCGTCTCCTGGCCGATCCGGGCGGACTCTACCGCCGTTCCCGTCGCCAGATGCCGGTCGTAAGGCATGTGTACCACCGGCATCCCCCCGCCGCTCAGCAGCTGCCCGGCCCGCGTCAGGTCGGCGTCGACGTGCGGAGTGTGCGTGACGAACGCGATCACGGTGCGGGTCAGCAGGTGCTGGTAGCCGTTGCGTGCCTGCCATTCGAGGGCTCCGCGCGCGCTGAGCGCCCCGTCGACCGTGCCGGGCGTCACCAGCACCTGGGCATGGGCGTCGCTCAGGATGCCACGCTGCAGCTCCGGGAGCAGCCCGGCACCACAGTCGATCACCATGGCCGAGAAGTAACGGCTCATGCCGCCCGCGGCGCTCCTGAACGTCGCCAGGTCGAGCTCGTGGGTGATGTGGCCGCCCGCGGTGCCCGAGAGCACCCAGAGCCCGTCGGCGGTGCGGCCGAGGAACCGGGACGCGTCGTCGAAGGTCGGGGGGCCGGCGGAGCTCAGATCGTGCAGTGACCGATCGGTGCGTACGCCGAGCCGCAGCGGGAGCGACCCGAGCCCGGAGTCGGCGTCCACCGCGAGCACCCGGTCCTTGCGGTACTGCGCGATGACCGTGCCGGTCAGGCCGGCGACCGTGGTCTTGCCCGCGCCGCCACGAATGCTGGTGACGGCGATCTGACGGCAGGACGGGACCGGACGGCCGATGATCTGCTCCACATCGGCGGTCCGGCGCACCTCATCGGCCGCGGACGCGCCCACGGCCCGGCGTACGCCGCGGGACACGCGGCGTACGAGCGGGTCGCCGTGCGTGGCCCGGCGGACGAGATCCTGCGGCGCCGGCTGCTGGTAGGACGACGGCGGCTGGGGAGCCGGTGCAGGCGGCTGAGGAGCCGGTGCAGGCGCCTGCGGCCAGGGGCCGTCGGAACGGTCCCAGGACTCCTGCCCCACCGGAGGCCCCGGCTCGTCCTCGGGGGGCGGCTCGGTGCCCCAGGGCGCCTGGGCGACGAGTCCCCAGGACGTCTGCGAGGCGAGTTCCCAGGCGGAGGCCTGGTTGGGGGCGGCGTCCTCCTGCCGGTCCGGCCGTACCGGCCAGTCCTGCTCCTCGCCGGGCGCCTGCCGCCGCGGCGCCTGCTGCTCGGCGGGGGGCGCCTCCCATTCGGGAGGGCTCCATCCGGGGTCGCGCCGCCCGATCGCCGGGGGGACCTCCGCCCGTGGCCGGTCAACGGGCGCGGCCGGTGCGGAACGTACTTGGGCGGACGGCGGTTCGGCGCCGGAGGACGGGGCCGGAATGGACGGGCCGTCATGTGATTGCACGGCCGGCCGCTCACCCCATTGTTCGGCTGCCGGCCAGTCCTTTTCCACCCGTGGTTCGTCCGACTGTCCCGTGGCGGACCGGGCGCGCCATTCCTCCTCCACCCTGGTGGAGTACTTCTCGGCCGGTGCGGGTACGACCGGCGGCGGCACCTGAAGGTCCTCCGGGGGTGGCGCGGTGTGCCCGCCAGTGGGCGCGGAAGCACCGCCCGAATCGGGCGTTACCAGCCCAGATCGCGAGACACCGAGCTCGGCAAGCACAGTGGTCTGCCAGTCGTGCTCGGACAACGTGCTCCCCTCGGCGCGCAGCGGGCTGATGGAACGGATTGTTCTCGATCCTATCGGCGTAAGCCCTCTCTGGCCTCCACAAACGGCGGCCCTTCATGATTACCGAGAGAGATCGATGCGCTACAGTATGCGACTGAGACTCCGCCGAAACAGGCGGTCTTTTTCGGGGGGAAAAACCGACATGCGACGAATATTGGCCACATCCATAGCCGCGGCCATTCCTATCGTGCTTCCCATGTACGCGGTCGACGCCTATGCCAAACCGGCGCCTCCGCCCGTGGCGGACGGCCATTACCGACCAATCCCGGCGCACGCGCACGGCGGACACGCGAGTCACGCCAAGCACGGCACGCGCAAGCGCGCGTCCGCTCCGAGAGGCGAGACGCAGGGCAGGCCCGAGAACGACGTGAAGGTCGACATGGGCCCCGACGCGGAGCAGGG
>DASQPY010000585.1:0-2118 GCA_035643735.1 Actinoallomurus sp.
CCCGCAGGCCGCGCACCATTTCCCACGAGAAGAGCACGCCATGACGCCGCCGGAGTGTCCCACCACGGTGACCGAGCTGCCCCAGGGCCCGGTGGAGTATCGATGGGAACAGCGCGGTCCGCGTACCGTGCTCATGGTGCACGGCGGGCACATGCGCGCCTCTCTTCCGTTGGGGGAGGAGGTGTTCGCCCAGGCCGGGTACTCGATCCTGGCCCCGTCGCGGCCCGGCTACGGGCGTACCCCGCTCCGCGTCGGACCCGGCCCGGCGGAGTTCGCCGACGTCGTCGCCGGCCTGTGCCACGAGCTGGGCATCACCCGGCTGGCCGCCGTCGTCGGCCAGTCGGCGGGCGGCCCGACCGCCGTCACGCTCGCCTCCCGCCATCCCGGCCTGGTCGAGCGCCTCATCCTGCAAAGCGCCGTCGGCCTTCTGCCCTGGCCTGACCGCCGCACCCGGTTGGGGGGCGGCGTGCTGTTCATCCCCCGCACTGAGCGAGCCGTCTGGGCGATCACTCACACCCTGGTCCGCCGCGCGCCGCGGCTCGCCCTGCGACTGCTGCTGCGCGAACTGACCTCACGTCCGGCCGGGACGTTCGTGGCGGGGCTCGCCCCCGAGCACCGCGCCCTGCTGCTGGGCTTGTTCGCCCGGATGCGCTCGGGCGCCGGATTCGCCGCCGATCTGAGGCACCTGGCCCGCGGCACCGGCCAGGTGCCGCGGGTCACCCAGCCGACTCTCGTCATCGCCAGCCCCGACGACGGCGCCGTTCCCTTCGCCCACGCCCAGGGCCTGGCCGCCGCCATCCCTGGCGCCCAGCTGGTCACCAGCCGTGCCCCCAGCCACTTCATCTGGCTCGGTGAGGACTACCCCGACATCGAACTCTCCATAACCCGATTCCTGCGCGGAACGCTCTGAGGACATGAGTGGTGATGCAAGAGGCGAGCCGGTGTACGAAGGAGTCGTCATGAACGGCAGGGGCTCGAGTGGTCCGGTGCGCCTTGTCCGTACCAGGGCAGGCGGCGCTGAGCGTCACAGGTAACGGCGTGTCCAGTGGCGGGCCAGCTGTCGCCAGGCGGTGTCGATGTCGTCGTCGCGCGGTCGATACGAGGTGAGCAGGATGATCGCCAACGCGACCATGGTTCCGGCCAGCGCGCTGAGCACCCCGCGTTCGACCGGGCCTTTGGGCGGGTCGCCGATCTGGCCTGTGTCGTCGACCCAGACGGGATGGCCGGCGCCGGTTCCGCGTTCGGGCGGTGCTGGGATGACGCCGATGTGCCGTGCGCCGTCGGGAGTGGTCCAGTGACCGACGGCGGGGCGGGAGTGTTCTGGTGCGGCAGGTTCGACCACTGTCGCGGTGATCTGGGTCAGGCGCGCCGCCTCGGCGCGGGCGGTCCGGAGCAGGGAGACGTGCAGGCTGAGCGCGACAAGGGTGCCGCAGACGACGGCGACGGCCACGCCGATGATCACTCGTCGCCGTGGCCGGTGTATCGCCCTGCGCATGTACCCCTCCTCTCGCCACGGCTTCCCCGGTCGGGTGATCAGCGCGCCGCCGTCGTTGAGGCATCGGCCGTCAGGTGGGTCCGTACGGTGTCGACGAGCCGGCACAGGTCGACGGGCAGCGGGAAGATGAGCGTGGAGTTCCGTTCGCTGGCGACTTCGGTCATGGTGGACAGGACACGAAGTTGCATGGCGGCCGGGTGGGCTTCCAGGACGATCGCCGCACGGCCGAGGGTCTCGGCGGCCTCGAACTCGCCGTGGGCGTGGATGACCTTGGCGCGGCGGTCGCGTTCGGCTTCGGCTTGGCGGGCCATGGCCCGTCGCATCGTTTCGGGTA
The DNA here is from genome assembly GCA_035643735.1 of Actinoallomurus sp. Lineage (GTDB taxonomy): Bacteria > Actinomycetota > Actinomycetes > Streptosporangiales > Streptosporangiaceae > Actinoallomurus. The sequence goes on from DASQPY010000585.1 coordinate 1,830, forward strand.
GTTCGACGTGCTTGATCTCGACGAGGGTGACCTTCACCCCCCAGGGGTTGGTGACCTCATCGATGATCTGCTGAAGCCGCTGGTTGATCTCGTCCCGTTTGATCAGGAGTTCGTCGAGGTCGACCTGGCCGAGGATGGACCGGAGTGTGGTCTGGGCGATCTCCGACGTCGCCTTGATGTGGTTCTCGACGGCGACCACGGAACGATTGGGGTCGACGACGTTGAAGTAGGTCACGGCGTTGACCCGCACGGTGACGTTGTCCTTGGTGATGACGTCCTGCGGGGGGAT
>DASQPY010000586.1:0-5548 GCA_035643735.1 Actinoallomurus sp.
GCAGCCCGAGAGCGTACGCGCCGACATCGGTGTGCTCGGTCACGCCGCCGCCGATATGTTCCGTCACGCCGTCACCCCCTTCTCCTCCAGTACGACGCGCAGCGCCCGCATGGCGTAGTAGACCCGCGACTTGACCGTGCCGACCGGGATGCCCAGAACCTCCGCGGCCTCGTTCACCGTGCGGTCGCGCAGGATGGTCTCGTTGAGGACCTCCCGGTGTGCCGGGGTCAGCGCCTTCAGCGCCTCGGTCACCACCACGGTGCGCAGAAGTTCGTCCATGCCGTCCGCACTCTGCAACGTCTCCAGCGCGCCCTCACCGGCTTCGGGCGGCCGGGCGCCCTTACGGCGCCGGTCATCGATCACGATACGGCGGGCGACCGTGGCGAGCCAGGGCAGCAGGCTGCCGGCATCGGGATCCAGCTGGTCCATGCTGCGCCACGCGCGGATCATCGTCTCCTGCACGACGTCCTCGGCCCACTGCCGGTCGCCCCCGGTCTGGCGGAGGACGAGGGAGAGCAGTGGCCGGTGGTACTCACGGTAGAGCTCGGTGATGGCCGGCTCGTCGTCGGTGTCCGTGACGGGACGCAGGCCGCGGACCAGGCCGCGCCTGCTCGTCTTGCCGCGGAATCCCGGAAATGCCATGGCGGGGGTTCTCCGGAAGGTCGGGAAGGAACGCCCAACCTTAGAGGGGGCCATGGGTCCTGGCCAAACGCCCGCCGGCGTCACCGGATCCGGTGCACGCGCGAGGTCGCGAGCCCATCGTCGTCCCGTTCCATGTCGGCGTCACCGACGGGTACGCACGACGGACGCGGGCGGTTCGACGGGAGCCGGTTTTCGTATCCGGCGAGACGGAGTTCTCCGGCCTTTCGATCTGCGACTCAGAGGACCTTGCGCAGCCACTGCTCCACACCGGCGATGTGCACGGTGGCGAGCGCGCGGGCGATCTCGGCCTGCCGGCCGGCCAGCGCGTCGAGGATCGCGTGGTGCTCGTCCAGGGTGCGTTTCAGCGCACCCTCCTGGGTGAGACCGCGCCAGACCCGCGCCCGTATGGTCGGCCCGCAGAGAGTGTCGACCAAGGAGTACAGCACCGAGTTGCCGGCCGCCTCGGCGATGCGACGGTGGAACTCCAGGTCGTTCTCGACGAGGTCCTCCACGGACGACTCACCGGTGACCTTGGCGAGGTGGTCCCGCAGCGCCTCGACGGTCTCCAGGCTGATCTGGTGCGCCGCCAGCGCCGTCGCGGCCGGCTCCAGGATCCGCCGGACCTCGAAGAACTCCAGCACGGTCGTGTCGTGGTGCAGGTCGACGATGAAGCTCAGCCCGTCGAGCAGGGCCTTGGGCTCCAGGCTGGTGACGTACGTGCCGTCCCCCTGGCGTACGTCGAGGATCCGGACGAGTGACAGCGCGCGTACGGCCTCGCGAAGGGAATTGCGCGACAGGCCCAGCTGGGCAGCGAGGTCGGCCTCCTTGGGGAGGCGATCTCCGGGGCGCAGCTCGCCCGAAACGATCATCCCTTTGATCTTCTCGATCGCCTCGTCAGTGATCGGCATGCGCTCTCCCCTACCCGGCTCCTCAGGTGAACGCCCTTGGACCGTTCCGCGTTACCCACGATCCCACGTGGCCCGCTCCGGCCATGCCTTGACCGCTCTTGACTCCAGCGTAAGCACGTGGTTCGGTATGCGCTGGTTAAGAAAGTTTCCTAACCGAAGACCCGCACTCGGACAGCCGGACGAGAGCGCGTCGGGGGCCGCGCACGACCGGCGGAAGGGAACGACCATGCCCGCACGTTCACGAACCCTGCTCGCCGCGGCGACGATGGCGCTGGCCGCCGCCCAGGTGGCCCTCGCCACGCCCAGCCAGGCCGCCTCACCCGGTGTCGCCGTGGCACCGTACGAGTACCTCGGCTGGGGCAGCCCGCAACCACCGACGTCGGTGATGTCGGCGACCGGCGTGAAATGGCTGACGCTGGCGTTCATGCTGTCGGACGGCGGCTGCACCCCCAAGTGGGACGGGAGCCGGGCGCTGACCGGCGGCTCCGACCAGTCGGCCATCAACGCGATCCGCTCGGCAGGCGGCGACATCGTCGTCTCCTTCGGCGGCTGGAGCGGCAACAAGCTCGGCGAGCACTGCTCGAGCGCGTCCGCTCTGGCCGGGGCGTACCAGAAGGTCATCGACGCCTACAAGCTGAAGGCGATCGACATCGACATCGAATCCACCGAGATGTCCAACGCCACCGTCCGGCAGCGCGTCATCGACGCGTTGAAGACCGTCAAGGCCGGCAACCCCGGGATCAAGACCTACGTCACGATGGGCACGACGCCCAGTGGCCCGGACTCGGACGGCGTCGACCTGATCAACAAGGGCGCCGCCGCCGGGCTCGCCAACGACGGCTGGGTGATCATGCCGTTCGACCTCGGCGGCCACAGCGGCTCCATGGGCAGCGTCAGCACGGCCGCCGCGGACGGGCTGAAGAACGCCGTGAAGAACTCCTACCACTACAGCGACTCTGTCGCCTACACCCACATCGGCATCTCGTCGATGAACGGCAAGACCGATGAGTCCGACGAGACCGTCACCACGGGCGACTTCAACACGATCCTGTCCTACGCCCAGTCGCACCACCTGGCCCGGCTCACCTTCTGGTCGGTCAACCGGGACCGCCAGTGCTCCTCGGGCGGCGCGAGCGACTCGTGCAGCGGCGTCTCCCAGTCGGCCTACGCCTACACGAAGATCTTCGCCCAGTACACCGGCTGACCGATCCCGCTTCCGGCGCGATCCCTGAGGAGGATCATGCATACCGTTTCGACTCCGCCCGGCACCGTGCCGGGGCGGGGGGCCGCCGTATGAGGCGCCCCGTACGTGCCGCCGTCGCGGTGGTACTGGTGCTCGCCGGCCTGACGGCGGCCGGCCCCGCCCAGGCCGAGCCCACCGGATGCTCCGCCTGGATGGACACGCAGCTGTCGCCCGACCGCCGCGCCGACCTGGTGATCGCCCAGATGACTTTGGACGAGAAGGTCGGGATGATGCACGCCATCTCCGACAGCGCCCACGACCGCGAGATACCGCCGGTCCCCCGCCTGTGCGTCCCGTCGCTGCTGCTCAACAACGGCCCGGCCGGCGTGGGTTCGAGCGGCCCGGTGCAGGCCCAGACGACGGCGATGCCCGCGCCCCTCGGGCTCGCCGCGACCTTCGACCCGTCGATGGCACGCGCGTACGGCGTCGTCGAGGGCCGCGAGACCCGCGACACCGGGCGCAACCTCATGGAGGGCCCGGACATCAACATCGCGCGTACGCCGCTGAACGGGCGGACGTTCGAGGCGTACGGGGAGGACCCCTACCTGGTCGGGCAGATCGCCGACGGCAACATCGCCGGCATCCAGTCCCAGGGCGTCATCGCGGACGCCAAGCACTACCTCGCCAACAACCAGGAGGTGAACCGCGACACCGTCGACGAGCACATCGACGAACGGACGCTGCACGAGATCTACATGCCGGCCTTCGAGCAGTCCGCCAAGCACGCCGGCTCGTTCATGTGCTCCAAGAACAAGGTCAACGGCGCGTACGCCTGCGAGCAGCAGGACCTGCTGCAGGGCGTGCTGAAGAACGACTGGGGTTACCAGGGCTTCGTGGTGTCGGACTTCAGCTCGTGCCACGACACCGCGCGGTGCGCCGTCGGCGGCCTGGACCTGGAACTGCCCAATGGCGCGCACTACGGCGAACCACTCAAGGCGCTGGTGCGGTCCGGCCAGGTTCCGGAGGCCACCGTCGACGAGCACGTGCACCGGATCCTACGCACGATGTTCCGGTTCGGGCTGTTCGACCGTACGGAGACCACGACGCCGATCGACGCGAAGCGCGACGGCGCGGTCTCCCGCGCGGCCGCCGAGGCCGGCACGGTGCTGCTGAAGAACTCCGGCGGCGTGCTGCCGCTCCGCAAGAACAAGAAGGTGGCGCTCATCGGGCCCGGCGCGGGCACCGCGATCGCCACGGGCGGCGGAAGCTCCGGCGTCGCGCCGATCTACAAGGTCAGCCCGCTGGAGGCGTTCAAGAAGCGCGGCGTCAAGGTCGAGTACGCCGAGGGCATGCCGCCCGTGGATCTCGGCCCGCAGCCGGCGCTGCCCTCCTACGCGGTGACCGCCGAGAGCGGCGCGCACGGCTGGACCGCCCGCTACTACGACAACACCACCTGGTCGGGCGAGCCGAAGCTCACCCGCGTCGACCCGTGGATCGACACCGACCCGACCGGCGGGATCCCGGCGCCGGGCCTGCCGCCGAACGGCTGGTCGGTCCGGTGGACCGGGACGTTCACCGCGCCGGTCGACGGCGACTACACCTTCAACCTGACCAACCACGCGCACGCGACGCTCTACCTGGACGACAAGAGCGTGCTCGACAACGGCGGCGGGTTCCCCGGCGTCACCAAGTCCGTCACGGTGCACCTGGCCGCGGGACAGCGGCACCCGATCCGGGTCGACTGGGCCAAACCGCTCAGCCAAGCCATGATCGAACTGTCCTGGACTCCCCCGGCGAACACCCCGGACGTCCAGATCGACGAGGCCGTGCGTGCGGCGAAGAAGGCCGACACCGCGGTGGTGTTCGTCGCGAACAAGGACACCGAGGCGATCGACCGTACGAGCCTCGCCCTCCCGGGTTACCAGGACAAGCTGGTCTCGGCCGTCGCGGCGGCGAACCCGCACACCGTCGTCGTGCTGAACACCGGCGGGCCGGTCGCGATGCCCTGGGCCGACCAGGTCGCGGGCGTGGTGCAGGCCTGGTACCCCGGTGAGGAAGACGGCAACGCCGCGGCGGACGTCCTGCTCGGCGACGCCGACCCGTCCGGCCGGTTGCCGATCACCTTCCCCAAGAGCCTCGCCGACACGCCCGCGAGCACACCCGAGCAGTATCCGGGGGTGAACCGCGTGGCGACGTACTCCGAGGGCCTTCGCGTGGGCTACCGCCACTACGACGAGAAGAACATCGACCCGCTGTTCGCGTTCGGGCACGGCCTGTCGTACACCTCCTTCTCGTACCGGCACCTGACCGTCCACGGCCACGGCGGCGACGTCACGGTCGGCGCGGACATCACCAACACCGGGCACCGGACCGGCACCGAGGTTCCGCAGCTCTACCTCGGGGCGCCGGGCGAACCGCCCGCACAGCTGAAGGGGTTCACCAAGATCGAGCTGCGCCCGGGCCGGACGAGGCACGTGACGTTCCACCTGAGCCCGCGGTCCTTCGCCTCATGGGACACGACGTCGCACACGTGGCAGGTGGCCGGCGGCACGTACCGCGTCATGCTCGGCGCCGGCTCGCGGGACATCCGGCTGCGGAAGTCGATCACCCTGCGGGCGATGAAGGGCTGAGTCCCGTTGCCTCACCCGCCGGGTGGGGTGACACCGTGGCCCGTCGCGCGCCTTCACCGCGCGGCGGGCCGCGGCCGTCCGGGAGCGGCGTTTCCCGGTCCCGGGTATCGGCCGATCGCTTGTGATGCTCACCGGTTTTGGTGGAAACTGATCCACCAATAAGCGTGGAATCGGACTAATGATCC